>CAZOLU010000457.1:0-3506 GCA_964580485.1 uncultured Saprospiraceae bacterium
TCAGATCTGCATCATAGATAGCATTAATAATAAATTTTTGATTGTTTTTGATATACTGATAGATACTCAAATCGGTAGGAGGGGTGGGAATACTGCCAAGGTCTTGCTCATCGATCCATTCTAAAACACCCTCATCGCAGTAGGGGGGGGCTTGATCCTCAATCTCAGCTTTATAAATGTAGCATATCCAATTGTATTTGCTAGGAGAGCTTTCGGTTAAAATACCACAAAAACTAGGATCTTGAATCTCAATTCCTGTTTCTTCAAAACACTCTCGAATAGCGCAGGATTTAGGATCTTCAAAAGCTTCCAATTTACCACCTACGGGAAGGTACATTCCGACATTAGGTGCTTTGGCTCTTTTCAATAGGAGGTAGCGTTGCTGATGTTGCAAAATCACCATAGTTGCCACCTTTTTTAGTCCAATAGGAATCATCGATTTTATTCGTTTGAAGAAAATTCATAAACTTAAATTAGAACAAAATAATAGAAATTTTATAATTTAGGTCAACATCTTTTCACCCTTTAAAGTAATAATGATATGGATCATTTTGTGCGAACCACTAGAAAAAGTTGGTTCTCTCGGATTATGAGTTCGTTTTTTGCAGTCCTCATTGGAATAGGAATGTTTTTTGGATCTTTTGTGTTACTGTTTTTTGGTGAAGGCCGAGTAAACCTATCCAAAATCGCGAAAACGGCCATCCTCCTCGATGCCAATGAAAGTGCTAGTGCAGATGCAGAAGGTCAACTAGTAGCCATTAGTGGGGAGCTTTCCACTGAGGAGGAAATTGGAGATGAATATCTGAAGGCGGGCAATTACTTAGTCATTGAACGTGAAGTAGAAATGTATGCTTGGCGAGAAAGCTCTAGCACTAAAACACGCAAAAATATCGGGGGCAGCGAAACCACTCGTAAGACCTATACTTACAGTAAAACCTGGCAGTCTAATCCCGAAAAAACCAGTGATTTTGAAGAACCTTCAGGGCATATCAACCCTCCTATGGAAATCAATGCCAAGATTATTCAACCCTCTACGGCCAAGATTGGAAACTATGAGCTGGACGCACAGAACATAAAAATGCCCAAAGCAGAATATCTTTCTCTTAGTGCATCTGTGGTGGATATTGGGGGGAATATTTCAGTGGCGAATAGCGACTATCTTTTTATGGGAATGGGGAGGCTAAACAGCCCAGAGGTAGGAGATTTGCGGATTCGATACAAGGTGTTGAAAAACCCCGTGAAAACAGCTACCGTTTTGGGGCAGTTGAACAACTCTAGTATCGGTCCTTTTAAAGGGCCTAAAGAAAGTACCTTGCATCGGGCTTTTCATGGTACTCATAAAGATGCAGTCAAAGTATTACGCAAAGAGCATAATACTACCACTTGGATTATTCGGGGTATTGGCTTTGGGCTGATGTGGATTGGCATGATGCTTATTTTTAGTCCCTTGAGTACTTTTCTGGATATTATCCCCTTGGCTGGGAATATCACACGCAATTTGGTGGCAATGGCTTCTTTTGGGGTGTCCGTAGTTTTAACCTCGGTGACCATTATTGTGAGTATGCTGCTACATAATATATGGCTGATGATTGGAATTGTAGCGGCCGTAGCTATTGGAATGATTGTTTTAGCCAAAATGCGCAAGCGTGCCAAGGATCGAGTGTAGATCTAGCAAGAGGACTAAACCTTTACATTTTGAAAATATTATAAATTAGGTAATCCCCCTCCACTCTATAAATAAGTAGTAGGAGGGGGCATTTAATTTAACGACCTCTGGGAGGGGGAGCTTTAAAATGCTCCTCTTTGATGGCCTGCAGTTGTTTGCGTTGCTCGGCAGTTAGTTTATTTTTGATGTTAATCATCAATTTCAACTGCTCGGTTTTAATCTTTTGCTCCAGTTCTAGCACTTTCTCCAGTTGAGTTAGAGCTTTGCTCTGATCTATTTGATCTGCTTCCACTAGCTTAGCCATTTTTTCCATTTCAGCCTGAAGTGCCCATTGCCAACTGGTAAAGTTGCTTTGTGCTTCTTGCATTTGAGCAATGATGTATTGGCGTTGCTCCTCGGTAAGCTTCAATTGGCCTTGATGACGCATCACCATTTCGGGAGGGAAAAAGGCCGCTCGCAAAGGGTCTTTGCCTTTAGGCCCGCCGTGCGGTGGACCATGAGCTGGGCCATGATGTGGTGGTACTTGGGCTAGTGCCATTTGGCTGATAGCCAAAAAGGCAATCAAAAGCATCGCTAGCTTTGTTAGTTGTCTCATCATAATTAGCGAAGTTATATAAGTGAAAAAATAAGAAGATTCAATACACCAACATTTAAAATGAAAATCCCATAAAATCTGGAGGCATCAAACTTGCTGTCGGTGACTCCCAATCTGCAATAGCCCCATACTGGTACAAACTACTATCCAATTCAGTAGTTTCCAAAACTGCTTCGACCAGTTCAGGCTTTACTTCAAGTTCTTGCTTAGAAATACTGTGCTGTGGGAAAGTTGTTTGCTCCTGTTTAAGTTCCGTAGGCAGCAGCTCATCAGTGGCAGCTTCCCAACTCATAATGCTATTGTCCGCTTCCCATGCTAAGGCCAATTCCTGTTCAGCACTAGCTGAAGCCCAATATTGCTGCCATTGCCAAGCTCCAACACTAATCATCAGGAGTAGGGAGGCGGCTATGGCCAGGTTTTTCCATAGAGCAAGCTGCCTTTTAGGAGCTACTCTTTGCTCTTGGGCTTGTTGGAAGAGCTTTTCAAAATCAGGAGCAGTTTGGGCATCTTCGGCCTTCATTTGCTGGAAGAAGTTTTGCATTTCTTGATCGCTCATATATCATTTATTTATCTGTGGAAATAAGTGCTTGTGCTATTAACTTTTTTCTCAAGTTTTCTTTTGCTCTAGCATAATGTTGCCGAGCTGATCCTAGACTAATTTTCATCACTTCTGCGGCTTCACTCAAACTACAATCATGGTAGAATACCAACTGCAATACTTCCTGTTGTTTGTTGGATAGTTGATCTAATAACTTGCGAAAAACTTGTAGATCTTGTGTTGCCTGAGGGTCGGGGCTATGGGGTTGCTCTTGCAAAACTTCTTGAGCTTGAGCACGTTGTTGCCGTTCTCTCTTTTGTTTCCGAAAGCTATCTATAACCGTAAAACGAATTACCGAAAATAACCAGGTTTTGAAACTCGACTGCTTTTTGAAAATAGCCTGGCCTTCCAAAATTTTAAGATAGACCGTTTGCAAGGCATCTGCTGCTAAGTTGTGATCCCCTGCGCAGCAGCGCAGCGCCCAGCCATAGGCCTCTTGATGCCATTTTTCGAGTGCTACCTGCAGTTCCTTTTGGGTCATGAATCCAATTTTGGGTGTTGAGTTTGTCCTTGAGTCGAAAAAGATAAACCTTTGTATGACAATTGAGGAATAAAAAATTAAATTTTTTGGAGCATTCAAGGCTTTGCTGGCAGGCGTAGCGATGCGCAATAGTCTCGTCTTGGGCTGAAAGCCCTGACGAGAGCCC
>CAZOLU010000458.1:0-1288 GCA_964580485.1 uncultured Saprospiraceae bacterium
TTGAAGGGAGCACTCGGCCCGTATTTGCGTAGAATGGCTTTTAATGAGGCCTTAGGCTATTTACGCAAACAAAAGAAAATGGCCATCGAGGATATTGACGCACAATATGATTTGGCTACAACACAGGCTGATGCGGAGGATTTATATGCTTATCAGGAGTTGCAAGATGCTGTGGCTGCTGCTATGGAAAAACTACCTGATCGTTGCAGAATGGTGTTTAGCCTCAGTCGATTTGAAGGTTTAAGCTATAAGGAAATAGGCAAGGAAATGGATATTTCGGTGAAAACCGTGGAAAACCAGATTAGTAAGGCACTGCGCTTGATGCGCAAATATCTTCAACCTTTTCTTCCCATAGTGTTAGCAAGTTTGATCAAAATTATACAAATAACTTTTTAACAAGAGGGATAGGGGCATTCCCCTTAAAACTTATCTAGAGAGTGAAACGCTGTGCAGTTTTATTACCAAAAACCGTTCTAGGATTAAAAATAGAGTTGATCCAATAGAACAAAACAACTGCCTATGAATCTATTTTACGAAAATGATACTCCTTGGGAACTGATCGGAAAACAGTTGTCTGGAGAAATTAGTGAAGCTGAAAATCAAGACTTAGCGCATTGGCTCGAGCAAGACCAAAAACATTCCAAAATTTTTGAGCAAGCGCAGTTTGTTTGGCTCGAAGCCGCACAAGTGGATCAAAAATTTCAGCAAGATATAGCAGAGGAGCAGGCTTGGCAAAATTTGGTTCAACGCCTGAATCTCAAGGATGAATCCATTCCTCTTCCATCCCCTTCTTTTTGGCAACGTTATGCTCGGCCTACGGCAGCAGCGGCAGCAGTATTGTTGTTAGGGCTTTTTGGCTATTATTGGGCACTGTTGCAAATGACAGGACAGCCAGAGCCTGAGATCACTTGGCTGAAAGTAGAAAATGAGCTGAATATGCCTAAAACCGTGCAAATGCCCGATGGTAGTACAATTGTGCTCAATAAAAATACTAAACTCAGTTACCCCGATAAGTTTGACCAGCGCACGGTCAAGTTGGAAGGAGAAGCCTTTTTTGAGGTAGAACATGATCCCGAAAATCCTTTTGTGGTCCAATTTGCTGAAGATGCATCCGTAGAAGTTCTGGGAACTAGTTTTAACATCCGTGCTTACCCCTCACAAAATGAGCATGAAGTAGCCGTAATTACTGGTAAAGTGAGGTTTGCCACAAGTACAAAAAAACAACGACTAACGGCAGGGCAAGCCGCAACTTATCAAAAAGCAGAAGACCAAATGACCCTAAACCCTA
>CAZOLU010000458.1:1298-3446 GCA_964580485.1 uncultured Saprospiraceae bacterium
TCTTTTGAGTTTAAGGATCAACCCCTATCGGCTATTATTAAAGATTTGGAACGGCATTTCAATACTCCAATTGTCCTAAAAAATGAAGCCCTCAAAACTTGTCAGTTTAAGGGTACTTTTGAAAATATAGAACTATCCGCTATCTTAGCGCGAATGGCTTTTGCCCTAGAGTTAGAGGTTGTACAGCAAAAAGATGGTTCCTTTAGTCTAGATGGAGCAGCTTGTTCGAATTGATCTATTCTAAAGCAGACATGACAACCATTTTATGCAAATATTGAATAGATACAAGCAAATAGATAGATCCTTTTCATAGAAAAAAACAACTTTTTTCTTATTTTTAAGGCTATCAATACAGCGTTCAGAAAATTATTGTAGAATACTTAGCGAGGGGCTTGACCTCCTCGCAACTGGAATGTCACTCTTTTAGGGCTACTCCATAAAAGCTACATTAAAAAACTTCCTGAACGCTGTAATCAATTATCTGCTAAATACGCTATGTACTATTTCAGGAGCATTACGCTGCTTTTTATTGGTTTGATATGGACGCTAGCTGTAAAGGCACAGCAGGTCAGTCTAAGCTATCCCAATCAACCTCTTGCTCAAATTCTATCAGACTTAGAGGAGAAGTATGATCTGAGTTTTTCTTATGCTAAAAATCGTTTAGATGTTTCTAAACACCTGAGTCTGTATTCTAAAAATCAAACACTAGAAAAAAGTTTAGAGCAGTTCTTTAATCAAAATAATATTAGCTATGCTCAGTTTGGGCAACAATGGGTATTGAAAAATGGAAAACCTCCAGCTCCTAAACATCTAACAAAGACGCAAAGGCAACCCAAAAGTATTCCTACCATCAAAGTAGAGGAACTGCAAGTACCAGTAGAAAAGGAACCCAGTACAGCACTTACACAGATAGAAGAAGAGCGAGTATTCTCCAACACTCCAATTGCCCCACTTAAAGTATCAAAACTTAGTAGTACTACTCTGAGGGTATCTGCTGTAGAACAAAGCATTGTACAACGATTAAGGAGTGACATCAGTGCCATTTGGCGATCTTGGCAAACCCGCCGGGCGTCTGGAGAAATCCGTGTATTTCAACTATCTACCTTGGGAACAAGAAAAAAATGGTCAGATAAGACCAATATCATGGCTTTTAGCCTAGGTTGGGGAGTGCATGGCGCTTTAGAGGGGGCACAAGCTGCTGTTTTAGGAACGGCCATTCGGCGAAATGCTAGTGGGCTACAACTCTCTGGGCTTTTTAATGGAGTGGGAGGACATAGCATAGGCTTGCAAGCCGCAGGCTTGCTCAATATCTCGCAAGGCAATCTACTAGGCCTGCAAATATCAGGACTCTTCAACCGCTCCAAGCAAGCGATGGGGGGGCAACTTAGCTTTGGGGTCAACTTGGCGGATGATCGCCTCATGGGGCTACAAATCGCTGGGTTAGCCAACATAGCTCGAGCCTCTGCCAGTTCTGCCCAAATCGCTGGCCTTTTCAACCTAAGTGCAGAAAAATCTAACTTTCAGATGGCTAGCTTGCTCAATAAAACTGAACATCTACAAGGAGCGCAGATTGCCTTCGGACTGAATGAAGCCGAAACGGTCGAGGGCTTGCAACTTGCTACGGTAAACCGAGCCCGAAATGTCAATGGATTGCAATTCGGCCTCATCAATATGGCCGATACCGTCAAAGGCTTGTCCATAGGGCTAATCAACCTCGTAAAAGATGGATACAACAAACTAGAGCTAGGGAGTATGGAATCGGTGCATGTACTGGCTAGCTTGAAAATGGGCCCCCGCTCTTTCTACCAAATCTATCAAGCTGGGCTGCACCTTTGGGGGCGTGCTTGGGGCATTGGAGGAGGCTTTGGGTCTGTGATTCCACTCAAAGCAAGGCGCTGGAATCTTAACATTGAGGCCACAGCTATGCACATTAATGAAAATAAAAAATGGACGGCCCAACTCAATTTACTGACACAACTTAGGGGCAGTTTTGAATATAAAATTGATAAAGACTTTAGCTTGTTTCTAGGGCCTTCTGCCAATTTTATGATCTCTCGTTATCGCCACCCTGAAACTGGCGTACTAGGCTCTACACTGCCTGTTTATGCACTAATTGATCGATCTTCCAACCAAAGCAATTATCGAGCT
>CAZOLU010000459.1:0-3431 GCA_964580485.1 uncultured Saprospiraceae bacterium
CTCAGCACAAAATCCAAGGAATTTAACTTCTTTTACCATAAGATTAGGGACTTAAACTACTGACTATAAGTACCTAAAAATTTAAACATGCTCTTAGTTGTTGCTATAAATTCTTATGAGCTGTACTAGCTTTTAAAGACCAAAAACTTCTTTGACCTTATCTACGTGATCTAGTTTTTCCCAAGTAAAGAGCTCTACCTCCCGGCTGATTTTTTCTCCGTTGTGCCCAGTAAAGTGCTTGGTAACAGTTTGTGGCTTCCGACCCATATGCCCATAGGCTGCCGTTTCCTGATAGATGGGATTACGCAATTTTAGGCGTTTTTCGATAAAATAAGGACGCATATCAAAAATCTCAGAGATTTTAGCGGCAATTTCACCATCATTCATATCTACTTTGGCAGTACCATAAGTATCTACAAAGATACCACAGGGCTCTGCAACACCAATAGCGTAAGAAACTTGTACAAGGATTTCATCACAAACTCCAGCTGCTACCATGTTTTTAGCAATATGGCGAGTAGCATAAGCAGCAGAGCGGTCTACTTTCGAAGGGTCTTTTCCTGAAAAAGCTCCTCCACCATGAGCACCTTTACCTCCATAGGTATCTACAATAATCTTGCGACCCGTCAATCCTGTATCACCGTGAGGTCCACCGATAACGAATTTACCAGTGGGGTTGATGTGATAAGTAATTTGGTCGTTGAATAGTGCCTGAATTTCAGGTTTCAATGTTTTTACTACACGAGGAATCACAATGTTGATAATATCATCTTTGATCTTTGCCAACATCGCCTCTTCTGCATCAAAATCATCATGTTGTGTAGAAACTACGATGGTGTCAATACGCTGAGGTACATTGTCATCAGAGTACTCAATCGTTACCTGAGATTTGGCATCTGGGCGGAGGTAGTTGATCAAATCACTGTGGTTATTGCGAATATTGGAAAGCTCCTGCAAAATCTTATGTGCGAGGTCTAAAGCCAAAGGCATATAGTTGTCAGTTTCCTTAGTAGCATAACCAAACATCATTCCTTGGTCTCCAGCACCTTGCTCTTCTGGATTACTGCGATCTACCCCTTGGTTGATATCTGCAGATTGCTCGTGAATAGCTGAGAGAATACCACAAGAGTTGGCATCAAACATATATTCTGACTTAGTGTACCCAATTTTACGGATGGTAGCGCGGGCAATATCTTGTACATCAAGGTAGGTGTTGGTCTTGACTTCTCCGGCTAACACCACTTGCCCTGTAGTTACCAAGGTCTCGCAGGCTACTTTCGAGTTGGGGTCAAAAGCTAAAAAGTGGTCGATCAAAGCATCTGAAATTTGATCAGCTACTTTATCAGGATGTCCCTCAGACACCGATTCAGATGTGAATAGGTATGGCATCTTTCTTAATTTTTTACGTGTGTTGAATATTAAATTGGGGCAAAGATAGAAATTTCTACAATTCTTTGCCCTACTAAACTAAAAAAAAGATGCAGCAGCTTAAAGAAGCTTTATTTTTTATGCACTCTAAGATAGTGGTGGCATCTAAATAAAAAAGGACCACTCCCTGAGAAGTAGTCCCTTTTGTAGATTTAAAGCTGAACCTAACCCAGCTCAATCGCATTGATTTTATATACCAGAGCTTGTGGATTAGTTTCCAACATCGCCATTAGGTCAAACACCTTTTCACTGAATCCAGCCAAGGCAAAAACCTTGCTCTCTGGGAATTGCAAAGAACCATAGCCTTGCAAATCGAAAGAGTAGACGTATGGTGATGCTCCAGTTTTAGCTTTGTAGCTTTTGAAAGCATCTTTGGGGCTGTCGTAGTTCACCCATCCTTGCATATCCGACAAAATGATGATACGATCATAAGCACTTTTAGCGGTGTTGAAAATCGCATGAAAGTTGGTACCTCCCGAACGCGCCATCTCCACCATTTGCTTAGACAGGGTCTCTGTGCTGTCATTTGGGTTCAACTTCAAGTAACGGGCATTGTCCGAAAAAGCCATCAAATCCGCATTGTTGCTTTTGTACAAAACAGCAGCAAACAAAGCACCGATGTCAATCGGACGACGATTCATCCCTTGTACTGTACCCCAAGTCATCGAACCGGAGTCATCCAAAACGACCAAAGTACGACCATCAAAGACCGGAACATTGTCCATCGCCAAATCCATTGCTTTGTTCAAGGCTTTAGACAAGGCACGGAAAGCTTCAGTTTCCAAGCCTTTGATCGCATCCAAGGCACTCAAGTAACGGAAAGGCAAGACCAAAGATTTTTTGATCAAAGCTCGATTCGTCAACATTTGAGTAGCTTCTCCGATCAAGTCAGGTGCTTGTGTTGCGATGTTACGAAGGTTACGCAACAATGCGAAGTACCCCAATTTACGGTCACGCAACAAATCCGCCCAAGCTTGAGCTTTCAAAGCCTCTTTTTCCTCTTTGCTTTCTGCTTTTTGACCAGCAGTAGACAATTTAGATTCCCAAGTGTTTTTAGACTTGAGGGTACCATCGACCAAGGCTTGCAAAGCTTTAGCGTTTTTTGTAGTTGGAATTGGGTGAACCAAGTTCACAACATCAACCAACTTCACCGCTTTGCTTTCGCCACGGTACTTTGCAAGTTGGTAGGCATCGAATTTATCGAAAGCCATCGCAAACCCTTTTTTCATGGCGTTAGGCAAAGTTTTTCCACCTTTAGCTTTGTAGTAGGCGATAATTTCCATCATGTCATCTGGACGGAAAACAATTTTAGCGTAGAAGTTTTTTGCCCAGCTACTTCCACTTGCGTAGGCTGCCAATTCTGCGGCCAATACGTGGGTGATGGAACGCATACCGTATTCGGTACGGGCGAAGATGGCTGCTTTAGCAGCAAATTCTGGTCCCGCTTGAGCAATCAAAGCAATCAACTCTTTGAAACTATCATCCGCCTTACGGTAGAATTGGTTTTGCGCAAAGGAGGTCAACAGCATTGTAGCCAATTGCATTTGAGGGCTCATAACATAAGCTTCTCCTCCGGCACGGTTAGTTGTTTTGTTTTTGTTTGTTGCTTTTTTATTGAACAAAGCCATGATTAAAGGTTTGTGGTTCTTTAGAACCGATGAAACAAAAAGTATTCAAAAGACAAGGCGGGTATTTGAGCTGAAGCTATCGTTCCAGATCAGACAGCTACCTCTTTTCAGAAACAGGCTGACTAATCTCCAAAGATGATATCAATCAGAATAAGAGATAGAATCAATAACCAGAACATGATGATTAGTTTTTGGTAACTGTTTAGCCCCTAAAGTTGCCGAACATTAAAAGGGAACCTCAAAGGGAGCTGCTAGGATACTTCGTTCAGCCCCTCGTCTCTGACGAGGAGCCAAGAATCCTGCAGCCTGAAATTTTCAGGTCCTTTCCCGAAGGGCTTGGCCTTCTTTTTTACAAAAAAAGAGAGCCGAGAGGAT
>CAZOLU010000460.1:0-3429 GCA_964580485.1 uncultured Saprospiraceae bacterium
TCGTCAAAACCCAGCCTTATGCATATAAACTACCTCAATGATTGTTTGGCACTACTCCGTATGGATGGTCGTTTTAATGTAGATTTACCTGAAAATCCTATAGATCTTGATTTAGATCCTAAAATTCCAAGGGCTATTCAGGAGTACTTTTTTTTAGAACAAAATTTGAATTGGTATTGGCAAGATCCTATAATGATGGATCAGCCCGCTTCTTTATTTATGTTTTATCGCCAGATAGATTTTGGACTAAAGACGCAATATATTTTGGAAAATGCTCAAAGGGAGCAAGGAAATTTATGGGGTTTTATCGCACTGGAAAATGAAGATCGCGATCGCTGGGAAATACTTTTAAATGGTAGCGATGATCCTCCTGTCTATCTTAGTGCCTCCTATGCTTCTGCTGAAGGGGCCTTAAGAAAGCTATACGCCAATAGTTTTAGCGACTTTATCTACTCGCAGGTTTTTGATTGGCAATATCGAATCCTATTCCAAGACAATTGGGTGCAGGAAGTGATTATCCCTCCAAGTTTTGAGATTAGGCCTCACGAAAGTGTCTTTACCTTGTTGAAGCCTTTAAAAGCCGCCCCTGTTACAGAATATTTTTGGTATGATGACTCTAACAAACATTATCGCTATCATTTGGATGATCAACGGCGTTGTATCTTGAAAGTCACCAATGGGTTTTGGGAAGTGGAGGCTGCTGGGAAAACCGAAGCAGCGACCGATGCCGCTTTGAAGGAGCTTAAACAATTATTGCAGCCAGTTTTGATAGAAGATTGATCGAATATAAAAATACTAAGCATGTGCCAGCATCATCAAGAAAGTGCTTATACCCGACTTTTTGCCCGAATTTACGACACTTTTATGCGTCGAATAGAAAAATCGGTGCTTGGGCAACGCCGAAAAACACTATTGGAACAACTCGAGGGAAATATCTTGGAAATTGGGGCGGGTACAGGAGTCAACTTCCCATATTACCATGCCAAGGCAAGGGTTTTGGCCTGTGAACCCTCTGCCAGTATGCTAAAACGAGCAGAAACCCAACTTGATCGATTAGAAACGTCAAATATTGAGTTAATCCATGCTGGCCTAGGCGATGAACAACTAGCCGAAAGGCTACCTAAAGGTGGCTACGACTACATCGTTTGCACCCTTGTGCTTTGTACCGTTCCCGATCTTGATGCCGCCTTAAAAGCACTGCAAAGCTGGCTAAAACCCACTGGCCAACTTATCGTCCTAGAACACATCAGAGCCAAAGGCACTTTGGGTAAAGCCCTACAATGGACCATTGGCCCTCTTTGGCGTAGCCTAGCCGAGGGCTGTCATTTGTATAGAGACACCGACCAAAAACTAAAAGATTATCATTTTGAGGCAGAGCAGGAGGAATATTTTAGCAAGATCCTTCCTTTTTATCAGGCCAAGTTGAGGCCCCAGACCAACACTCCAAGTGCTCTTTAAACCTTCTTCCTGTTTCTTTGTCTACTTTTATGATACAAAGTCGCTAAGCTTTTGTATTTTTGTAGACTCTAAGGCAATGGCCAACTTTATATCTCTTATTTTTGACCAGCGATTAAGGCTATGATATCAATACTCAAAAGACGAGGACAACATAAAAAAGACGACAGTCAGGAAAGAGAAATGACTTTCGTAGAACACCTAGATGAGTTGCGTATGCACCTCATTCGTTCTGTTATTGCGGTAGCAGCCTTTGCCATATTTATTTTCTTTGCTACTGAGTTTGTTTTCAAAACCATCATTTTTGGGCCTTTGAGTAAGAATTTTCCTACCTATCAGTTTTTTTGCTGGCTTTCAGGACGGCTAAAAATGGATGCCCTCTGTTATGATCCTGTGCAGCCTGAATTGCAGACCTTTGACATGGGGGAGGCTTTCCTCTTACACATTAAAGTGTGCTTAATTGGCGGGGTAATTGTAGCTTTTCCCTATATCTTGTATGAGCTTTGGAAATTTGTGCGACCAGGCCTGTACGAAACTGAAGTCAAAGCTACTAGAGGGGTTGTGGGGATCAGTAGCTTGTTGTTTTTACTAGGAGTGGCCTTTGGGTACTTTATCCTTTCTCCCTTTGCCATCAACTTTTTGGTAGGCTACCAATTGCCTATGGTTAATGAAACCGATAGCATTATCAAAGCCAACTCCTTTATCAATTACATGATTATGTTTACCCTACCTGCGGGGATTATTTTCGAACTACCCATCATTGTTTTTTATTTGGCAAGAATGGGAATTGTTACTCCAGAGGGTATGCGCAAGTATCGGAGGCATTCTATTATTGGAATTTTACTACTTTCGGCAATGATTACACCTCCTGATGTAATGACCCAAATTATTGTATCTATCCCAGTATACATTTTATATGAATTTAGTATCAATATTGCTGGTCGGCAAGCGAAAAAACGTGCAAAAGAATTGGAGTTAGAAGATCTATAAACCTTGTGTTGTATGCGAGCCATATTGTTATCTTTATTGAGCCTCTTGCTACTAGGAAGTTGTCTAAGCACTTCCCAACGCTTGCATCATCGAGAGTTGAGATCCCTAGGTCCCAAGTTTACGGTACAATACAAGCTGTTTTTTAAACAGAATTGTCCATATTTGGCCATTGCTGTTCCTTATAGCAATTATAAGCTTGATCTTCGAGCTTATGCAGATGAGCGCATACCATCGCAAGAATGGGATAAAGTGTATCAATTTAAGGATTCTAGCGCATCGGTATTGCATGTGATTGCTTTGGGGATCAGTAAACCTGTTTTTGCACTCGATATTCGGGTAGTCAACAATAACAATCAGATCTTATTCCATGATTTGTATTATGCCAATGCTATGTTGCATGCAGAGGAGTTGATTCATTTGGAAGATCCACAAGGTCAGGTCATTTTAGATGCAGCACTTAAAACAGATCAGGTATTTAAAATACACTACAATATTGATTCTATTCAAGAGCTTTATATCAAATATTTTGAGGAAGCTCAAAAACCTGCTCCTCCTCCTTATAGCCGAAATTCGGGCTATGTGAATGTGCTACAACAGTCTTATAACGAATTGTTTATCGTTCCTACGGAAAAGGGGGTGAAATTATCGCAGGAGGGCTTGTATTTTATTCAAACGGATACCCTATCTTCTGAAGGTTATGCCATCAATTATTTTGGGGAAGATTATCCTAAAATGAGTAGAGTTGATGATTTAATTCTGGGAACACGTTATATTACCAAAAATGAGGAATATTTGCAGATGAAAAATGCCGATAATCCCAAAAAAGCCTTGGATGAATATTGGTTGGCTCGAAATAAAAATCCCAAAGAAGCCAAACGTTTGATAAAATTATATTACAATAGAATGCAGGAAGCTAATGAACGCTTTACCAGCCTCAAAGAGGGCTGGAAAAACGATCAAGGCATTATTTATACGATTTTTGGG
>CAZOLU010000461.1:0-3419 GCA_964580485.1 uncultured Saprospiraceae bacterium
TAGAACAACAACATTTTGATCGGATTATTCATAATGATATAACATCATTCCCTCTAGAAACAATTCGTTCTGGAGGATATGTCATCGATTCTCTAGAAGCTGCTATGTGGTGCTTCTTAAACTTTGACAACTATAAGGAAGCAGTACTTCAGGCAGTTAATCTAGGTGAAGACACCGATACCACTGCTGCTATTACAGGCGGTTTAGCAGGCTTGTATTATGGAATAGATGCTATTCCCCAACACTGGCTGCTACATTTAGCCCGTTTAGAAGATATTATTCAACTAAGCGTCAAACTCAACAGCTGCTTTAAATCCTAGGTTGTGATCCATTCAACTTAAACCTGCTCTTACTACTTTTTTTTCAAAAATCCAGCAGCAGTAAAATGTAAGGCCCCAATTATCAATGAGAAAAGAAAGAGTACCCAAAGTGCTAGACTTCCACCACTAGCAATAGCAGACCAAAGTAGAAAAATCATCATAGGAACTGCTAAGATGCCTAATACCAAAGCTTTCCAGTATACCTGACTGTGAGCCATAAATTCAGGAAGTTTTGAGGCTCTAATCGCTAAAATACTGGCAATTATTCCAAGAATTGCAAAAATGCTAGATAATCCTCCTAAAATTAACAACAATCCAATGGCTTCAAAACCCATAAAAACATAGGTGGCTAAAAAAGCAATCACCCCTATTCCAAGATAACAAAGTATGGCACCAATAAAAGCCACAAGATAGAGACGATCAATTCCTGCTCCAGCAGAATTAAGTTGATATACTCGCCTAGTTGCTCTTTTTTTTGCAGCAGAAGAATAGCTAGCACTTTCCTCCTTCTTCGCTCCATCAGGATTAACAGGTAAGGCTCCCAATTCAGGCAAGCAAAGTCCTAAGATGAGCAAGATCAATAAGTAGTATTTTTTAAACTTAAAAAATTTAGTCATTTTTGAATGATTAAAGTGTGACAGCATAAGAAGTTGTTTAGAAGCCTACTTGAATAGGATTTTTAAGAATTATCAACACAAGCATATATAGGATCGTTTTCCAAGCGTTGTAGTTTAGTCCTTACTTTTACTAAACGCATTCTCTGAGCTAAGAGAAAGTTCGATTGAAAAAAAATACTATCTTTGCTGACAAATTTACTGGACTTTTAATACAAGAACTCTTATTTTCCTTCTATTATTAAAACCCTAATCAACATTATCATAATACATCACAAGATGATAAGCTGAGACCACCCCCTCTAATCATAGTTTGTGAAGTTTCTACCAAAAAAATGCAATCGCATGAGATTACGACAAATTAGCTTAATTTATCTACTCTTATTGGGAGTAACTAGCTCAATTTTTGCTCAAGAAACAGCCCTATATCGAGACCCTCAGGCTGCCTTCAAAGCAGGAATGGATGCCTACCAACAAAGGCTATACGGTAAGGCCGAGGATGAATTGAATTTAGCGATTAAACAATACCAAGAGTTGTTTCCTCAACAAGAAACAGCTCCACTTTTCATTCAAGAAGCAGAGCTGTATGGGGCTATTTCAGCTATGCGCTTGGAGCGTCAAGATGCTGAAAAAAGACTGCTCTACTTTATTCAAAAGCATGAGCCTAATGCCTTGGCAGCTCGTGCCAAATTAGAGGTGGGAAGCTACTATTACAACAAAGGGGATTATGCTCAAACAATTCAATACCTAGGAAAGATTACTTGGGGCGATTTAGGTGATATTGATAACGATGATCTCATCGAAGCAAAGTTTCAGTTGGCTTATGCTTATTTTGTAAAGAAAGACTTTGCTAAGGCTCGACCACTTTTTCAACAGATTAAAGGGATTGAAAGTCAATATACCTACCCTTCTAATTATTACTATGGGCTTTGTGCATTTTTTCAAAAGCAATATGCAGAAGCACTGCGAAGCTTCAGTGTGGCTGGGAAATCTAGTCGATACAAACGTATTGTACCAACTTACATCACTCAGATTTACTTCATGCAAAAAAACTATGATCAAACGATTAAGTATGGAGAGCCCTATGTCAAGGATAAAAGTATGAAAGACCCCCTCCCTATCATTCAAGCAGTAGGGCAAGCGTATTATGAAAAGGGGAATTATAAAAAAGCATTACCTTATATCGAGCAATATGTTGATAAAAGCAGAAAAGGAACTCCTGATATTTTTTACCAACTTGCATACACTCAGTATCGGGCAGAACAGTATGAAAAAGCAATCGAAAGTTTTACAGAAATTAACGAAGAGCAAAATGAATTAGGACAAAATGCCCTTTACAACCAAGCAGACTGCCAGTTGAAACTAGGCCGAAAAAGTGAGGCGCGCACTACATTTCAACGAGCTTCTGAGCTAGATTACAATCGAGAGGTCAAGCTTGATGCTTTGATGAATTATGCTAAATTGTCTTATGAACTCGGGCTAGACAATGAGGCAATTACAGGATTTATGGCCATTTTAGATGATCCAGTTGGTAGTGCAAAATATGGGAATGAGGCACAAAACCTCATGAGCCAACTCTTCTTAAATACTCGGGATTATGACAAGGCACTTTCTATTTTAAGAAAGATGAAGCCTACTCGAAAATCACTTAGAGAAGCATACCAAAAGGTTGCTTATTTTCGGGCAGTTCAATATTTTAAATCTGGTGATTACCCTAATGCCATTCAATTATTCAATGAATCGCTAAAAACACCTATACATCCAGAAACTGTAGCACTTTGCAATTTCTGGAAGGCCGAGACATTGTTCAACCTGAATAAGTATGATGAAAGTATCAACGAATATGAGAAGTTTAATTTAGCTGCTAAGAATGCTAAACAACTTCCACCAAACTCCTCAATAGGAACAGCAGAATATGGTGTAGGATATAACTATATTCGATTGGACAAATACAATCTAGCACTCACCCATTTTGATGCTGCGGTGAAATATATCGAAAAAAACAAATCTAAAATCAACGATAAGTATGTACTGGATTTTGTCTACCCTGATGCCTTGGTTCGTTTGGCAGATTGTTACTTATTTTTAGGTGGTAGCTCGAATTATGATCAGGCAGCAAATTACTACAAAGAAATTCTGTCTAAAAATTACAATAATCAGGATTATGTACTTTATCAGTTGAGTTTGATTTATAGCCTAAGAGAGAAAGTGCCACAACAAATCAAAGTAGCCGATCGCCTCTTAGCCAAGTATCCTGAATCGCCCTTTGCAGATGATGTACTTTATGCCAAGGGAAGTACCTTAATTGATATTAAGGATTTTATTGAAGCTAAAAAAGCCTTTGATTTGCTCATCGTTAAATATCCTGATAGTGAGTTTAATGGTCCAGCACTATACAAATTGGGGGTTATCAGCTATGAAAATGATCAACGCCTCGAGGCCTTAGACTACTTTAAACGGGTGGTGCAGATCAATATCCAAACCG
>CAZOLU010000462.1:0-3407 GCA_964580485.1 uncultured Saprospiraceae bacterium
GGACTTGTTTAGTATGGCCGTCATTTTTTATAAATTGCTTTTTGGGATTCATCCCTTTGCGGCGGGGAGCAAGCCCCCTTACGACAACTGCCTTACCTTAGAGCAAAAAATTGAAGCTGGGCTTTTTGTACATCATCCGCTGATGCAGGAATATATGGCCATCATTCCCCCACCCCATCGAAAGTTTCACCAACTCGATGAGGGGCTTCAAGAACTATTTGTACAGTGCTTTGCTGCGGGGCATGAAGACCCTTGGCAACGCCCAAGCTCAGAGGAGTGGTGTGTGACCTTGCTAAATGCAATAGACGACCCTAAGCTGCATGAGCATTTTGATCATCTCTTTGCCGTCAAATCCTTTGATTTCAGGCATGAGCACAGTCGCAAGTTACCCTCCAGTATTTTCCAACTGAAAGTTATCGAAACAGAACTCAAAGAAAAGCTGATTCCGGAATTCATGAGCTATCAAGCAGGAAGCTACCCCCCTCCTATTTCAGAGTTGCCGGTTCAAACTGTACAAAAGTTTCATCCCAATACGGTAAGCATTCGTAAGATATTCTGGATTTTGGGACCAATGATTGCAGTTCTGATTTTTCTCATCAACCTAGGTATTCTTGGAGGTATTTTTGCCCTACTCTTTGCTGTCATCAGCTTTATGACTGGAGAATTTTTCGACCAGATGATTTTTCGCAATACTCCCCAGTATTTAGAGAAGGTGAGTATTCAACAACGTTTGCATAGTGTTGGCCGAAGCTATAAACAGCAGCTTGCCAAGTGGCATAGCAAAACACGAGGGCTCAAAAAGATCTATTTAGATAAGATCCAACCCAAAATTAGCAGCTTCCTTTCGCAAAAGCGGGAATATTTCGCCAAGCTTGTAGCAGAAATGGATCAGCAGATTCAGCAATTGGTGCAAGAAGAAAATGCCGTTTATCAAGCCTCCTACTCCCAATTTGTGAAACGCATACAAGAACATCCTTTGTTTAAAGATTTTGAAATAGACGACCCTAGTAAATTAAAAGCAGCCATCTTCAAAAGCCGTGCAGCAAATTGGAAAGAACAACTGAAAGTCTTTAAAACGTTGAGCCAAAACTATCGAGAGGAATACCTGGAGCAAAAGAAAATCTTTGATGAGCGTTATCAAAAACAAATTGTTCGGTATCGTCATGAGTTTTTAGAGCAAAAAAATGATATATTTGAGTATAAGGATAGTTTAAAAGCAGCCACTTTAGAAGAAATGAATGAGCGCTTCCCTTTGCAAATTGGAGAGCACAGTACAAAGGAGCTTGAAAATATGTATAAGGAAATTCTTGTACTCTCTGGGAGGAAACGAGCCTTGGAAGGGATTACGATTCAAAATTTTCGATCTGGGCAATACAGAAGTCAGTAATTTATGCAGTTTTATTTACATCATCAACAGGAATCACTGATCTTAGCTGCTGAGCATTTTGCAGGAGGTGGAGAAGGCAATCTTTTTCGTATTCAATCCCCAAGTCGCCTGAGCAAACGCTATATTGCCAAACTTTATCACCCTCATAAGTTGAATGCCACCCGATCCCAAAAGTTAGAATACCTTCTGGCACATCCACCTGCAGATTTTGGCGGTGGAGAAGGTCCGCCTTCGGTAGTTTGGGTACATGATCTCATTAAAAATCAGCGTGGGCAAATTATTGGCTTTATTATGCCATTTGTGCGTGGGGATAAACTTGAGCTTTTGGCGAGTATGAAGCTTCCCCGAAAGGTAGATCCACAGTGGCATCGCTTTGCTTTTGGGCAGCCCAAGGCCAACTACTATCGCCTACGTTTGTGCTTCAATATTGCCGTTGCTATTCAGCAGGTACATGCCACGGGTAAATATGTGTTGGTAGATCTTAAACCGGATAATATAATTGCCCAACCCAATGGGATTATTGCTTTGGTAGATATGGATTCGGTGGAAGTGGTAGAGGATGGGCAAAGTATTTTTGATGCGCCCGTTGCTACACCAGAATACACTCCACCAGAGCACTATATTAAAGATCAGTTGGGCTATGACCCTACAGCTGAACAGGCTTGGGATTGCTTTAGTTTAGCGGTTATTTTTTATAAACTGCTTTTTGGAATTCACCCCTTTGCGGGGGGCAACAAGGCTCCTTTTGATCATTGTCTTACTTTGGAGCAAAAGATTGAAGCGGGGTTATTTGTTCATGCCCCCAATAGCGATGAGTTTATGGCCGTAGTGCCCCCTCCTCATCAAGCCTTTTATCAATTGGATAAGCCTCTGCAAGAGCTTTTTATACGAACCTTTGTAGAGGGGCATCATCAACCGAATATGCGTCCCACAGCAGAGGAATGGTGTGTAGTGCTCTTAAAAACCATTGATGATCCACAATTAAATAATATTTTTGGGCATTTACTGCTCCCTACTACTCCTGAGGCGATCAAGGTGAGGCGTCGGCTTCCTCTTGAGGTCTATCCTCCTCCATCGTACAGTAGCCAAGAAGCTGCAACGATTATTCCGCAGTGGTATAGAGATGTTCAACAAGGTATTCATATTCATCATCCACAACCCAAACCTGTTTATACTTATAAAGGTTTCAAACGAAAGTCAAATGGTGCGGCAGTTCTTCTAATTGGTATTAGCTCCATCATCATATACATCGGTCTATTTTTCAATCTCTCTCCCCTTAGACTTTTAGATTATATCCCAGGAAGAGGATTTATTGATTCTTATGTAATTTGGTCATTAATAGGATTAATTGCCTTTGGCATTATCCGGGGAACTGCTTATTTAAATTATATCTTCTCTAAGGAGTTCCAATCCAAAAAGAAGATTAAGAAATTAGTAGAACAAGCTCAGGATCAATTCAAGATACTATCCACCAAAGCAGCAGGAATTCAAAAGCAGATTCATATAGGGGAAAATGAATTTCCAGAGGTAGATACCCTAACTCAGGTTGTTGAAGAAAAAATCAAGGTCTACCAAGAAAAACAGCAATCCAGCAACCTAGAGGTAGAACGCCTAATTGAAGAAGAAGAAACTGCTTACAAAAGTCTACACCAAGAGTACCTACAAAAAGCATTGGAACATCCTAATCTGACGGGACTTTCTGGTGATAGTTTAGCCTTGCTAAAAATGCAGTTGATGGAAGCTAGAGATGATAGCCCAAGCTGGAAAGATCAATTTGAAAGTCTGGAAAATTTGTTAAATGATTACAAAGAGCAGTATAAACAACTGCAGGAACAATTCAATAAGATTTATCAACAAATCCTGAAAGAGGTATATACAGATTTTAAGTATTTGCAAGAAGAGATCAACAGCAATCGTATTGCTCAAACCAACAAATTGGAGCAACGCCTAGCTGGGGACACCCCACTGGAAGATGTCAAAAAAATCAAAATTGATTTACAAAAACAGGAGTTGCAACTTG
>CAZOLU010000463.1:0-1253 GCA_964580485.1 uncultured Saprospiraceae bacterium
GAACTTCACGCTTTCATCACTTTACGAGATGACGCTACTTATCTAGATCAAGCCACTCGCTTTCTTCGGCTTAGCCCAAAACCTAGTCCGCCAAGTAGCAAAGCCCCTGCCCCTATTCCAAGCCAGATCCAATTCCCGCCACCCTTGCGCTTGATTTTTACAGGACGCTCATCCCCAATAAGGATAAAAGGTGACCAGAACGCCAGATGCGCAGCAATAGGATTATCCACCTTTTCAATATAATCCAATTTTGCCTGACGCAAAGCAGCAGATTTAGTCATTCCACTAGCTAAATGCTTGTAAAAATTTTGCATGATGATAGAGGTACTCGCATCATTCACCTGCCAAAGGGAAACGACTAAAGAAGGAACTCTCGCATACATAAATGCACGCGCCAAAGAAGCGATCCCATTTCCCGTTTCAAAGCGGCCATAGCCCGTTTCGCAAGCAGAGAGCACAACCAAATCGGCAGTGAGTTCTAGTTTAGAGATTTCATGAGCTTGCCAAAAGTTATCATGAAGACTATCCCCATTTTCAGTCAATACTAAGGAAGAGAGCATAGGTCTGTTTTCATCTAATAGACCATGCATAGCCAAATGGATAATGGCATATTCTCTCGCTTTTTCTAGCAGTACTTTTTCAGAGACCAATGAATCAAAGGCAAAAAAGCCCCGATATTGCTGTTCTAAAGCTTCCACTTCTGCTCTTGCTGCAGGTAGGGGTTGTAGTGCTTCTCGAGTTTGGCGCGTGGTGGGTAAGAGGCAGCAGTTAAACTATCCAACCAAGCTTGATCAAAACGATGCTGAAGGGTGAGCATAGAGGAGCTATTCATCGCCTGATGCAGCGATTGCCAAGCCAACTCATAATTCCCCATATTTTCATACAAGACTGCGAGATTGTTGAGGGACTCGGCAAAAGAAGGATGCTCAGGCCCTAAGGCTTTTTCTCTGCCTGCTTGCATGAGCGGAATCGCCTTACCATAAGCTCCTTTATTGTATTGGATATCCGTGAGGCTATCAATCTCCGCATAGCTCAAGTCAAGGTATTGTTGGTAATCGTTTTGAGCGAAGGTAAGCTGTCAAAAAAAAAATAAAAGGGATCAGACAAAGTAGTTTAGGTATGGCGTTGTTAGGCATCATTATAGGGATTTATTGATGAAGTGCACTAATGAAAACAAAGATAGGAAAAATGAAATTAAGAAAATCCCCTAAGCCTTCTCTGGGAATGCGCCAAAGGAGTCCTTGGAATCTTTG
>CAZOLU010000463.1:1263-3406 GCA_964580485.1 uncultured Saprospiraceae bacterium
CCTAGCCTTCTTCGATTCCTTAGGGTATGTGTTTAGCACATGTTAAGAGATCCATGGGGCTGCACCCCATGGAGTGGTACTTCGCGCTTTCAGTGCTTTATGGGATTTTCGGGCTGAAGGCTTGCAGTTCCCATCCATCGGGTCTCGTCCCTATAATGATCCTAAGCTAGCCTTTCTCCGAAGGAGTCAAAGAAGGCTAGGGTCTAAAAAATCGAGCTAAATTGTTACAAACCCTTAATGCTTCCCCAGATCGCTCCAATGATCTATCTGAGGGACGAGCTTGGCATAGAGCCCTATCCCATAATACCAGCTATATCCCTCATTGTAAACTGTTGCATACATCCTGTCTGTATCTTCAAACCAATACATCACTTCATGTTCCACCTGTGTTGCGGTTCCAATGCTGCCACCAATTCTAAGCAAAGCCAGTCATAACCAAATTTAAGCATTAAGTTCACCCACCGCTCAGTTCAGATCTGCATAATAAATATCATCAATCAACCCTGGTAGATCCCGAATGGTACTCAAGTTTTCAACTTCTTTTTCCTCCAATTGTACAAATTCCAAATGACCGATACGCGTTGCTACATCATACTCTCCTAGAAGTACATCCAGCATCAAAAAGCCTAATTGGATACGGAGATTTTCAGGGAATGCCCCTCTGAGATGAACTTGTAAAGCAATGAAATCCCCATCCTTTGCCCAACGGAAAAACATATCGTCGAAACCAAATTCTACATCTCCAATATTCAGCATTAAATCCTGACCTAGACGTGGTTTTAGTGGAACGACCATCCAATGATCTAGAGCAGGAGCCTGCTTCTGCATCTCGAAAACCAGCGGGAAAGAGGCTTTCATGCCCTGTGCCGTTAGCACCAACTCTCTGCGACCATCTTCTAAGGGCATACTCAACTCAAAAGCCAAGTGTTCGTCCAATTTTCTGAGTTCCCTCAGCATTTGATCGAATAGGTGTTCTTGATTGGGGTCATTTAATTTCAAATGAAAATAATCGGCTTCATTCGCCTCAAACCAATCCCAAAAAGCTTTAATTTTTGCTTGCATGATTTTTTTTATGAATGCTAAAAAAGCGAAGTTGTTTGAAACTCGTTTCAAACAACTTCAATATCCTCATCACCTCATTAGGGTAACACTTCCTTTAATCACCACCCGTTCGCCATCAATAAACTCAACCTCTGCATACCAGGCATAAACCCCAGATTGCATTTCTCGCCCACGGAAAGTACCATCCCAACCCTGTTGTGGGTCATTCGGAGTTAGATCCGTCCCCTCAAATACTTTTTCTCCCCAACGATCATAAACCCGGAAGACTAGGACATTCGTTACGCGCTTATCTGTCTGTATAAAAAAGGCATCATTCACCCCATCACTATTGGGGGTAAAGCCCGTAGGCGCTGAAGCTACCCTTGTTTTGGTCACTCGCACCGTCAGACTAGTATCCACCACACAACCTTCTGCACTAGTTGCCGTAAATTCGTAGATAGTAGCATTATAGGTCTGTGCAATTAAAACATAAGAACTATCATTGAGTACGGTATTTGCATTCACATCCATCCAACTGAAAATTACAGCATTAGTATCATTCAGCTCTACGGCGATTTCGAGCGTGTCCCCATATTCAATTGTGGTGTCTACTCCCACCAAAGCAGGCGTAAAGGAGCTGATAAAGAACTCGCTTGCAGCATCTACACTAAGACTTGTACTTGCTACACAAGCATTATTATCTCGCACATAAACCGTATAGGCTCCATCCGTTAAATTAGGGAAGAGGTTCCCCATTTGCCAGTTGGCACTATCTAAGCTAAATTCATACTGTCCAAGTGCGGTAGATCCTCCACTAGCACTGACTTGAATAGCACCATTGTTATCTCCAGTACAGGCCACACCTATGGCACTAGCATCGACCGTCAAGGCACTAGGGTTGGTCAAGCTGGCAGTGGCTGTAGCCTGACAAGCATTGGCATCCGTAGCTGTAACCGTGTAAGTTCCTGCAGGCAAATTGTTGATCGTAGTTGTATTTGCAGTATTAGACCAAAGATAGCTGTAATTTGAACTACCTCCATTGGCGGTTACACTTAGTGCACCCGTAGAATCATCTCTACAACTAATGCCCGATAACGTTGCT
>CAZOLU010000464.1:0-3390 GCA_964580485.1 uncultured Saprospiraceae bacterium
AGTATTGTAATCTCCTTACCCTAACCTTCATACGCCACCATAATCCATAAAGTAACAGAGCTGTACCCATAATATAGATCCAAAGTTTAGGAGCGTCTAGGTTTTTAAAGTAAGAAGGAAGAATATGGTGGGGAGCTCTGAATTTTACGTATATATCAAAGAATGCCTGGTCTTCAATTCGATCACCTGGATTGCTAAAATAGGGGATAAGATGAATGCTAGCAATACTGATAAATGTTAATGCTCCAATTAAATAGGGAAGGTAGTATTTCCAAGCGAGACGGTGTTTAAGCATCATTTGTATCCCACTTAGCCCAAAGAAAAGCAATCCAGCCTCAGGACCCACAAGGGGGTGAATTAAGGCAGCTACTCCCAGTATTAGTCCCGCTAAAACCCAGCTTTGCTTCAAGATATAATGTAAGGCAAGTAAGGAAAGTGCAAATCCCATCCCATTAGGGGTGAAATACTCTACCGAAAGTTCAGAGGTGCTGCCCCACTGGATCGTACGAACCGACATGACCAAAACTACTGCTAGTAATCCCCCTGAAGTGTTGTTAGGGAAAAAATGTTGATGTATTTGAAAGGAAGCCCAACTAATCATCCAATTGCAAGCATAACAAAGTAAAAAGAATACTAGGGGAAGGGGAAGGATTTGATGTAAAAGGAGAATAAGCAGAGAGCTATAAAATCGAGGGTCGTA
This sequence comes from uncultured Saprospiraceae bacterium, assembly GCA_964580485.1. Classification (GTDB taxonomy): domain Bacteria; phylum Bacteroidota; class Bacteroidia; order Chitinophagales; family Saprospiraceae; genus Saprospira. The sequence goes on from CAZOLU010000464.1 coordinate 701, forward strand.
TCCTGAACTATTGGCATTCAGGAAACTATCTTGAATAAGGTATTGCTCATTTTGGGTTCTGAATAAAAGGGGGAGGTGCTCCTGATGATCCGAAAAGCCAAAGCTGTAATTGAAAATTGTGGCGATAAGCGCAACTAATACTATGATAAAAAGATTTTGTGTTGCTTTAAAGCTGAACATCAGAAGTTTAATTAAAAAAGTGATATTTTGTAATTTTTTTGATTAAATTTTGTAACCAAAAAACTTTAATTGCGTATAACTAATTGTATCGAGTTGTTTACAAAGCTACAAATAAAACTAAAAAGATTTTATCAAAATACATGGAGTAGCTGGGGGGTACAAGATGAGTGCATCCACTATCTTCTTTCGATAAAGTATTATACTGATTTGGCGCAGTCCCTAATGACTTTATTTCCCCCAAGCTGTTCTAGTTCAATTGTTGAATATTATTTTACTCATTAAATATCATTGTATGTTGCAATCTTTGAATTCTAAAGAAGATGTTCAAAAAGCTTTTCAGGAATTGCTGAAAATTTACGAAAAGGAACAACGCCGAATTAGCACCAAGGAAGAACAGGCCTTATTGGATCGTCATCAGGCTTTGGTGGAGGAAACTGCAGAAATGACTCCTCAAAACATCATTAAAGGTTTGGCCGATCTACAGTGGGAGGTGGCTACAACGGCTGAAACCTTGCGTGAAAAAATGCAGTCGGAGCTGGAGCGTTTGGATAATCTCCGAACAGCTCTTACTGTACAGGAGGAAGCTTTGCAAAATAGCTACCGGACCAAAATTGCTGCCAATGCTTTATTTGTGTTAAAGCAAGAGCATATTCAGCGGGAAAATGAGCTTGATGAAAAGCATCAAGAACGTATGCTGCAGCTACGTGAGGATATGCAGGATAAGCGCAGAGCCTGGGCAAAAGAGCAGGCAGTGTTTGAGGAGGAACAGCAAGAGTACAAAAATCGTCTGGAGCGAGAACGGCAGCAGGAATTAGAGGAGTATAAGTATCAACTGGAGCGCAAGTATACTCGTGAAAAAGATGCTTTTGAAATGCGGAAAAAACTACTTTTGAGAAAACTCGATGATCAACAAAGAGACAAGGAAAAAGATTGGACGGATCGTGAAAAGGTGCTAGCTGAGCATGCCGAAGATTTCGAAAAATACAAAACTAAGGTGGATAACTTCCCCGAAGAATTGGAGCAAAAGGTTAAAGATGCTAGAGATAAAGCTTTTCGGAATGCTTCTAGAGATGCCAAAGAGGAACTGGAGCTCTTTGAAAAGGAAATTGCAGCCAAGCGTCGTGTAGCTGAACTGACTATTGAAAATTTAGAAAAAACGATCGAAAATCAAAAATTAGAAATCACGCAGTTGAATGCAGAGTTGAAAGAAGCTGTAGCTCAAATGCAGGCATTGTCTATCAAAGCTTTGGATAATACGCAAAATGCCAAACTCAACTAAAGCTCCTGTTGACGCTCAGTTGCGATTCCTTATCACATAGATTGAGTGTTATTTAAAATTGAACTTATCCGTTAATTTTATTACAATCAAATTGAATTATGTCAGTTACCTATAAAAATACCAAAAAACAGATTTTTGACGCTTATCAGGAATTGGTTGCAGAGTTGAAAAGGCTGGAAAAAGCCCACAAAACCAAAGAAACCGAAGCCTCGAAATTAGCTAAAGAGCTGAGCAAGTGCCAAGAAAATCTAGGCGAACCTCAAGTGATTATCAAAGCCCCAGAAGTAAATACTTTAGAAGGAGTAATCGCCTCCCTAAAAAGTATTGAAATCGGTATTGGATCTTCGTTTAGCGAAACTTCTGCCTTACAGGTTGTAGAAGCCGAAAAACTGGAGGATTTACGTCAGAAAATTGAGCAAGAGCATCAACAAATTCAGAAACTCTATGATGTAGAACTGAATGGAGAAACCATGTCTACCATTATTGAGGAATATCTTGCTACGCAAAAAGCGTTTGAGGAGCGTTTCCGTGCCAAACAAGAACAATACAAGGAGCAGTTGGAGTCGGAGGAAGATGCTTGGAAAAAGGAAAAAGAACAGCATCGCTTTCAGACCGCAGAGCGAGATCGTGAGGCTGATTTGGAACAACAGCGAGATCTAGAACTTTATGCCTATCAGCTAGAGCAGGAGCGAAAAGTGGAGGATGACAGCTATGCTCAGAAATGTAAAAACTTGGAGTTGGAACTCAAGGCTTTGCAGGAATCTAAGCAAGAGGAATGGACAGCCCGAGAGAAAGAAGTCGCTGAAAAAGAACAGGAGTTTGAGCGTTATCACAAGGAATATGAAGGCTTGAAAGATAAACTAGATAAAGAACTTAAAAAGGCAGAAGCCGAGGCCAAAGGCATTATTGAGCGAGATCACAAAGTGAAAATGCGTTTGCTCAAAGCTGAGGCCAAAGGAGATGATGATGCTTTAGATCTAAAAATCAATGACTTGAAGGTGGTTATTGAAAAGCAAAATCAACAAATCCTAAAACTTTATCAGCAGTTGGAAGAAACCCAACGCCAGGCTCAGCATTTGGCGCTCAAAGCCTTGGAAGGCAGTTCTACCTCCGAGTCTTTCAAAGCAGTGCGAGAAATTGCTATCGAGCAAGCCAAGCATTTGGGGAAAGGGAAATAAGTCTGCTGCCCTAAAAATGAATCTTATCTCATATTCAACACTATTTGGCAATA
>CAZOLU010000465.1:0-3362 GCA_964580485.1 uncultured Saprospiraceae bacterium
AAAAAATAACGGTCTTTTCTTCCCCCAGTGATTTGATCAGTTGTCGGATTTCAACCAACTGATTGGGGTCGAGCCCCGAAGTGGGTTCATCCAAAATCAGAACCTCTGGATCATGCAACATCGCTTGTGCCAAGCCCACTCTCTGCCGATAACCCCCAGAAAGGGCCGCAATTAGTTTGTGCGCTTCCAAGCTCAGCCCCGTACGCTCAATCATTTCGGCCACTCGGGCCTTCCGATTGGGTAGGCGATGCAGTCGGGCAATAAAAAGCAGGTATTCCTCTACATACATATCCTTGTAAAGCGGATTGTCTTGTGGCAAGTACCCCACTCGAGCACGTACTTCCATCGGGTGCGTCTGGGTATCATAACCACAAACTACTGCTTTGCCAGAACTTTGAGGGATAAAGCAGGTGAGCATCCGCATGGTGGTACTTTTCCCTGCTCCATTAGGCCCTAAAAAGCCTAAGATTTCCCCTTTTTGGGCTTCAAAACTAATGGCATCTACGGCTTTTTGATCGCCATATATTTTGGTTAAGGTTTCAACTTTTACAGACATCTTTTAGTATTGAGGGTTGGATCTCATGATACAATATGAAATAAACGTAACTTTAATCGGGCTATTGCTAAATTAAGGATAAAAATAGAACAGCTCGGCAAGTGCTTCTTGTCAAAACTCCTCTGCTCCAAAAAGAGGTTTCATATCTACCAAAAACTGCTTTTTGGCTTTTACAAACCAACGGTGCTGCTCCAAGAGGTCATCTGCCTCCTCTTTGGCCCAACGCATTTCCTTACTCATGGTATTCAAAAGATCTGTTAAGGCGAGTTCTACGGCTTGGGCTTCTTGAGGAGAAAGCGCCATTTCTGCCGACTGTTGCAATTTAGACAATACATAGACCGCATTGTTGACCAAGGCCTCCAACATTTGGAGGTCATCACTTTCATCGTGTAGGTCTAAAATCTCTTGGTAGATGCTTTCCAGTTCGGCGGTCATGGTTCCTAGGCTTATGATTTCGAAACAGGTGTACTGTTGTTGAGCCAGCCCTGCTTGAGTAGGTACTCTGCAATTTGAATGGCATTGGTGGCAGCACCTTTGCGTAGATTATCAGCAACAACCCAAAGGTTTAGGGTTTTGGCTTGAGATTCATCTCTTCTCAATCGCCCTACAAATACCTCATCTTTGTGATGTGCCATCAAGGGCATGGGATAGGCATTATTTTTAGGATCGTCCACCAAAATCAAGCCAGGCTGTGCTTGGAGCAATTGACGAAGCTCCTGCAAATCAAATTCTTTTTTCAATTCAACATTGATGGACTCTGAATGCCCCCCTTGTACGGGCACCCGCACGGCCGTAGCGGTAATGCGTAGACTGTCATCTCCAAAAATCTTGCGGGTTTCATACACCAGTTTCAATTCCTCACGGGTATAGCCATTGTCAAAGAATACATCACAATGGGGGAGGCAATTTTGGAAAATGGGGTGGGGGTAGGCCGGATCTTTTACCTCAGTGCCTTGCATCTCTTCTTCGTACTGCTTTACCGCTTTGACTCCAGTTCCCGTCATCGACTGATAGGTGGCAATCACCAAGCGATCAATGCCATAGTGATCTTGTAAAGGTTTTAAGGCCACCACCATCTGAATGGTAGAGCAGTTGGGATTGGCAATAATCCTATCCGCTTCCTTCAAGTCCTGAATGTTGACCTCAGGCACAATCAAAGGTTTATCTTCATCCATTCGAAAAGCAGAGGAATTGTCTACCACCTTGGTTCCTACGGCAGCAAATTTAGGGGCAAAGGCCTTGGCGGTACTACCACCTGCCGAGAAAATCGCCAAATCGGGTTGCAAGGCAATAGCCGCTTCCATCCCCAGCACTTTATAGCTTTTTCCCTGAAATACTACTTCTTTACCTACCGAACGGGCAGAAGCTACTGGAATAAATTCATCTACTGGGAAATTGCGTTCTTCCAAAACTCTACACATCACTTGCCCCACCATTCCGGTAACCCCAACAACAGCTACTTTCATCTTCGTCGTTTTTCTGGTTGATCAAATAGACGGTTTTCGGAGGTCAAATATAGTTAAAATTGGGTAACTTGTGGGCTTCTGAGAAATTACTTTTTCACATTCCTCTAGTTTTGGGGTGATATTTGTGGGGGGGATATGTAGGATTTGTTAGCGGTTGTACCTTGGCATTGATATTTGTGGGGAGGACTAGTGTATCAACTGTAATAAGGAGACCTTCATCCGCCGTTTAGTATAGAATGCTGCTTTGCACAATCGCTCAGCAAGGTCTGTATCTTTTCTGCTCCGTCCTTTTCAGTTGGCATTATGTGCTGAGGTATCCCTGCTATAATCCAACCACTAAAGTCTTTATCAAGAATTGGGAGGTTTTGCCCCTCACAAAATTTGATAAACTCCTCTTTCATTTCCATTCTATTCGTGGTTAGCGTCAATGGGTATCCGTGTTCTTCCCAAACAGGTAGCCAATTCCCGAAGTATATTTCATTTTCAGCTCCTTGATGGAGATAAAAGCCATATTCATTAGGCAATTTATTACTCATGCTCATTTTAATATCTTCTCCTGCTAAGTTTTTATAAAGCTCATCAACAAGCTCATAGAGTTTTCTCAAGCTTTGGGCATATTCTTTATGATACATCAATTCTAAGTTTAAATTTCGATAATCAATATGTTTGAACCAGTTCTTTAAAAAGTCAGAAAATTCTGCAAATAAGGGGGAGAGACTGGCTAATTCCTCTCTCTCTAGTATTTGGATAATGTCTTCCCAATCTAACTTTATGGTTTTCACATGAGGCTGATAAGGGGCTGCTTTCTCAAAAAAAGACTTTTGATGTTGATAATGCTTGGGAGCCAAAAGGATGAGTTTGCAGTTATTATTATCTGTTTTACTTTGGGTTAAATATTTTAGATAGTTGCTAGGCTGATTTTCTGTAAACTCCCTGTAATCATAGATTTTCACCTCAAAAAGGTACTCAATCTTGTCATTGCTCAAGCGTAAATCAGGAATACCACAATCTTCTGTTCTGAATTGTAAACTAAAGTCTTGATGTGCTATGTCTGTTGGCTGGAGTCCAATCTTTTGAGCAAAGGCATCCCTAAAAGCTTTGTAATACAAAAAGTTGTACAACAGACCTGTAGTGCGATCCTCATTATTCGCTACCTGATTAAATATGTTGGATTTGTTGTTATGCATTGATTAGTTTTAAATGAGTTGTTTATATTTTTTCTTCGCCTTCTACCTCCAGCTTTTCCACCAATTAATAAAGCCCTCCAACAGCTTTTTGTATCTATATAACTGACATTACGCAGTTGAAAAATTAGGTAAATTGATATTTTTTTCTAGACA
>CAZOLU010000466.1:0-1676 GCA_964580485.1 uncultured Saprospiraceae bacterium
ATCACAGGTATGTTTTGGGCAATTATTGGGGCAGCAATGTCCGTTATTTTCCGCTTACAATTAGGTTTCCCTGATGCTGATATTTCTTGGCTACAACCCCTACTAGGTGGATGGATTGACATTGATCCTGAAACAGGTAAAGGTACACTTAGCCCTGATTTCTACTATGCATTAGTAACTATGCACGGTACAATTATCGTATTCTTTGTACTTACGGCAGGTTTATCAGGAACCTTCTCCAACTTACTAATTCCGCTTCAAATTGGAGCAAGAGATATGGCATCTCCTTTATTGAATATGCTATCCTACTGGTTCTTCTTTTTGGCAGGGGTAATATTGATGATTTCCTTGTTCTTGAATACTGGTCCTTTCTCTGGTGGTTGGACGGGTTACCCTCCGCTGAGTGCGCTCCCTCAAGCCTCCGATGGCTCTAAGGGTGGTATGACACTTTGGCTATTGAGCTTGGTATTTTTTGTAGTTTCTGTACTTTTAGGTGGAATCAACTACATTACTACCGTATTAAATATGCGTACTAAAGGAATGTCTATGTTTCGAATGCCACTAACGATTTGGGCATTTTTGGTGACAGCAATCCTTGGTTTACTATCTTTCCCAGTATTGGCTTCGGGCTTTTTTATGGTGCTATTTGATCGTACCTTGGGCACAAGCTTCTTCTTGGATGAAATTTATGTAGCTGGAGAGGCTCTAACCACTCGAGTAGGTGGTAGTGTTATTCTTTATCAGCATTTATTCTGGTTTTTAGGCCACCCAGAGGTATACATCATTATTTTGCCTGCAATGGGTATTGTTTCAGAGGTACTTTCTGTACATGCACGCAAACCCATCTTTGGTTATAAGGCAATGGTATTCTCTATCCTTGCAATTGGTGTACTGTCCTTCTTAGTATGGGCACACCACATGTACATGACTGGGCTGAATCCATTTATATCTAATATATTTGTACTATTTACTTTGATTATTGCGGTACCTTCTGCGGTTAAAGTATTCAACTGGATCGCAACAATCTGGGGAGGTAATATTCGCTATAACTCAGCGATGCTGTTCTCAATTGGTTTTGTTTCTCTATTTATTTCTGGTGGTTTAACTGGTTTGTTCTTAGGAAACTCCATCATTGATATTCAGCAGCATGATACTTATTTCGTAGTAGCTCACTTTCATGTTGTAATGGGGGTTGCAGCAATGTTCGGTATGTTTGCAGGAATCTATCACTGGTTCCCTCGCATGTATGGCCGCTTTATGAATGAAACCTTAGGCCAAATTCATTTCTGGGGAACATTGATCGGGGCTTATGCTATTTTTGGGCCTATGCACTATCAAGGAATGGCTGGTATCCCTCGTCGTTATTATTCTTTCGACACGTTCCAGGCATTTAATCAATTTGATACCATGAATCAGGTGATTACAATTGCTGCTATCGTTGTTTTCTTCCTTCAGATTTTGTTTGTAATCAATTTCTTCTACTCTATTTATAAAGGTAAGAAGCAAACAGATATGAATCCTTGGGGGGCAACTACATTAGAATGGACTGCTCCAATCAATGCTGGACACGGCAACTGGGAAGGTCCGATCCCTCATGTATACCGTTGGCCTTATGATCTAAGTCGTTATGAAGATCGTGAATATATTATGCAAACAGAGCCTTTGGCAGAAGGCGA
>CAZOLU010000466.1:1686-3360 GCA_964580485.1 uncultured Saprospiraceae bacterium
GGTATAGGAGGAGCCATAGGGCAAAAGCTAAAAGATTACAAAGCTTTAGTTAAACTACGTCTTGCTTTATCGGTAGTATTTTCTGCTTGTACTGCCTATTATTTAGGAGTAGAGCAGTTCCTTTGGTCAAATTTGCTTGTTCTAGGGTTTGGTGGTTTCTTAGTAACAGCGGCTGCCAATACTCTGAATCAAGTTCTTGAAAAAGACACCGATAAGCTTATGAAGCGGACGCATCATCGTCCAATTCCAGCAGGTAGAATGGAAATGACAGAGGCTGTCCTTGCTGCAGGTATTATGGGGGCTTTGGGGATTTTACTCCTAGCGTACTTCAACCCACTAACCGCAGTATTAGGAGCATTTTCTCTGGTTTCTTATGCTTTTATCTATACACCTATGAAAAAGGTATCACCCGCAGCTGTATGGGTAGGGGCGATTCCTGGTGCATTACCCATGGCTATTGGCTGGGTGGCGGCCACAGGAGATTTAGGCTTGGAAGCGTTGTTTCTTTTTAGTTTACAGTTTCTTTGGCAGTTTCCTCATTTCTGGGCTATTGCTTGGATTTCTTATGAGGATTATGCAAAGGCAGGATTCTATTTGTTGCCAACATCTCAAAAGGATGGTCGAAATAAAAACACAGCAGTACAAAGTGCATTTTATGTAATCTGTCTGATTTTAATTAGTTTCGTACCTCTAACACTTGGGATATCAGGTTGGATTGCTTGTACAATCATGTTATTGTCTGGTTTTTTCTTTCTTTATTATGCTTGGCAGCTTTACCGAAAATGTACAAGAAAAGCGGCAAGGCAACTGATGTTAAGTTCTTTAATTTATCAATTGATTGTATTTATTGCCTTAATGGCAGATAAAATATAAAAAGATGAGTACCTTGGCTGAAAGAAGAGTTAGACGAATCCACCCCAAGAAATTTGCACTTTGGATGGCTATCGTCAGTATGATTATGTTCTTTTCGGCATTTACAAGTGCTTATATCGTTAGAAAAGCAGCCGGAGGCTGGCTTTCTTTCCCTTTACCAGCAGAGTTCTTTTACAGTACCGCATCCATTCTTGCAAGTAGTATTGCTTTTTATTTTTCTAAAAGAGCGTATTTACAAGGCAATAGCAAACTATTCAAAAACCTATTTTACACTGGTTTTGTCTTAGGCTTGGGCTTTATTATTTTGCAATATATGGGATGGCAGTCTTTACAAGGCATGAATATTTATGTCGAAACCAACCAATCCAGCAGCTTTCTGTACCTAATTACAGGTGCTCACGTTGCTCATGTAATTGGAGGGGTGGCTGCTCTACTTTTAACAATGATCGCTGTTATAAAGGGACGATATAATGTCCCTATGCCAAAACGAACACTTAGACTTGAATTAGTATATACCTACTGGCACTTTGTAGATATTCTTTGGATTTACCTACTAGTGTTTTTCTTGATACAACAATAAAACTACTATCTGTAATTAAATAATTGAATACAATGGCAAACGAAACGGTTATCGAAACAAACGAGCATGAGCACGAGCATGAGCACGGACAAGAGGTAACAGGTGCCGAGCTTTGGAATGGGGGGACAGAACCCTTTAAAGCGAGTTATGGTAAATTGATGATGTGGTATTTCCTCCTCTCTGATGCATTTACCTTCGGTGGCTTCCTGATCGCTTACGGT
>CAZOLU010000467.1:0-3346 GCA_964580485.1 uncultured Saprospiraceae bacterium
CGCCCATAGCTGATTCAAGGATTGAATGATGGCTTTTTGGGTTTGTTGAAAATGGGGAGTCTCTAAATAAATTTGAAAATGTGTAGGGCCCTGCTGTTCTACAATATAATGAAGCAGCTCTTCATCGGCTCTAACAATAGCACGCCGAACAAAGTCAGGAAAAATTTTAACGATCTCCCCTGCTTGATTTTGAAGTAAAAAGCAATCATCCGATCGGCCTTCGATTTTCTCGATAGCCTGAAAAATAGAACCACAGGGACATGCTTCTTTTTTATCAATGATAATATCATTCAACTCATAGCGGATCAGCGGTTGGGTAATCCTACGAAAGTCTGTGATAATCGGATGATAGCGCTTTTGCTCTTGGTCAATATATTTCTTTTCAATCTTTACCAAGTCTTCGTTAAAATGAAGGGTTCCATATGCACAAGTACGAGCAAGGAGCCCTTCTGTACATTGATAAACCTGGTGAATCTTTTGCTGAAAAACTTTTTCCAAGTATGCTTGGTCGCTAGGCTCAAGCACCTCTGCAACCGATATGATTTTTTGAGGCTGAAGTTGGAGTTGTTTTTGAGCTTGGGCTATTTCAAGCAGCATAGAAGGTTGAGCAACGATAATATGAGGTTGATAGCTTTTGAGACGTTGAAGATTCTCAGGTATAGGAGTGAGTAAATCAAAGAAGTTGAAATCGAGCAGGCGGGATTGTGTACTACTATAGAGCTTACTGTTGGCACGAAGAAAAAAAGCAACCTTGCGTCTTTTTAGCTGAAAGCCTAATATGTTTTTAACAACATAAGCCACCCATTGTGCACGTTCATTGACACTAGCAAGAAAAATACCTCGGTTGCCAGAGGTGCCCGTAGACAAACCTACGGTAATGCCATTAACAGTAGGGGAGAAATCTCTGCTTTCTTCTGCTCGAAGGGCAAGCTGCATAGCCTCTGCCTTTAAGATACCTGCGGTGTTAATTTGGTCAAAGTTCTCCATAAAGATCTTTTTGTTGATCACTGGAAACGCTGACCAATGCTTGTACTGTTCAAGGCGTTGTTGATAAAAAGGACTCTTGGGAGCTATGGATTTGAGCTGTTGCTGAATTTGTCTTTCTTGCCAGGATAGGAGCCGCTGACGGGAGTTGAAGCGAGGCTGTAGCTGAGCGGCTATAAGGTAGTAGAGTATTTTTAGCTTGAGCATCATTGTGGATTAGATGATGGAGATCCATAAGCATTCGAAATTTAGGGAATCTTTTTGGAATGGCAAAAAATGAACGGCTACAAGATAATCAAGTCTCTGTATGGAAAAAAGGAACTGATGGAAATAGGTGAGTAATTGAAAAAATGACAGCATGGTACCTTAGCACTTGTATGTATTTAGCACCATGCCGTCAGGCTGTTAGCTACCTGCTTACTCTTTATTCGCCCTAAGGCTATCTTTCTCAGGCACAGCTTCTTCCTTAGGTTTACCTTTGAACTTATCCATGGTCTTGTAGACTCCAAATATCTTGCCTGCGACAAAGTCGAATAGACGGGTAGGAAGCACCCCACGAAGCAAAGGAATAGTTTTGGTCATGAAAGGCTCCATCACTAAAATCTCATCATCTTTTACCGCACGCATGATTTTGTCAACAATAAACTCGGGCTCCATAATCGGGGTGAGTAGCGGAGCTTTTACCCCATCAAACATGCCGGTGTTGATGTAGCTAGGAGTTACCGTAGTGATGATTACCCCAGTTTCCTTGGTCTCCTGCTCAAGCCGAAGGGATTCCGACCAGCCCAGTACTGCCCATTTACTAGCGGCATAAACCGACATATTGGGGTTGGGAATAAGACCCGCCGCCGAAGCGATGTTAATAATATGTCCTTCTTTTTGATCGATCATATCTGGAAGAAATTCCAGAGCCACATGCATTACCCCAGAAACATTAATGTCAATCGTTTTTGTAATGTCTCGATGACTGTGCTCATCAAAACTCTTACCAACGACAATACCTGCATTATTAAAAAGAATATCAACAGTACCCAGCTCTTTTTTTACTTTAGCCGCAGCACGTTGAATGTCTTCTACATCTGCCACATCAACAATGTCGGTATATACATCAAAGTTGCGCTTGGCAAATTCCTCTTTAGTTTCAATAAGGTTGCGTTCATTAATGTCCCACAAAATTACTTTGTAGGCTCGTTGCTCAAGACAACGCTCTGCAAGTAGTTTGCCGATACCTGCGGCACCTCCTGTAATCAGAACGGTGCGGTTTGAAATTTTAGTCATAATTGATTGATTTTGTATGTTCTCGATGGAACAATTAGTGATTTTTGGTAAGACAAATATAGTAAAGATTGTGGAAAGAAGTGGAAGTTGGATCTGTTTTTAGTAAAGCATGGAGGGTAGAAAATGTATAGCTTTGTTTTAGGGGCGTCTCGTCCAACACGAGACCGCTATGCTACACCCTTCGTGAAACTCACCCCTTTGGGGCAAGGGGTTGCGCAGCGCTTTGCCGATAAGGGGGCGTTTGGGCTACCGCTCACGCGGGAGTGGCGACTCCCTAGGCTAAACTTTCTTTTTTGCAGTAGCTGTTTGGCGCATATTAAGGAGGACATGGGGCTACACCCCATGGACTGGAATGCCGCGCCTTCAGCGCTCTACGAAATTAACCCATCGAGGCTGGTCCCGATAAGGAGCCCAGTCCTAGTCTGGCTAAATAGTTATGAACCATGCATCAACGCTAAAAATCTTCCAGCTACTTTTTTGGCGCCGCGCTGGGAGCTGGTGCTCTCGCCCTTAGGCGAGAGCAGATCTCGTCAAGTGTAGCGGATGAGAGCCGAACGAATAGCCCCAAAGGGGTGCCTTTGGCATGAGCCAGCGAACATAGCGGATCTCGGCAAACCTTAGGCTATGCCTGTGCAGACGAGATGCCCCAAATAAAAATCAACGTCTAGTCTCAGAGTCTAGCGTCTCCTCGTCTAGCATCCCCCCGTCTAGCATCTCTTAGTCTCCTCGTCTAAAATATACAGCGTCTTGTCAGATTTTTCCTATCTTTGAGTATTCAATCTAAAGAGAATAAGACATGTCGAAAAAAATACAAGAAGAAATTGCGAAACGCAGAACCTTTGCGGTTATTGCACACCCCGATGCTGGTAAAACAACCTTAACAGAAAAGCTGCTTTTATTTGGAGGGGCGATACAAACCGCAGGCGCGGTGAAGTCGAATAAAATTAAAAAGACCACCACTTCCGATTTTATGGAAATTGAGAAGCAACGGGGAATTTCGGTAGCTACTTCGGTGATGGGTTTTGAGTATGCTGGCAAGCAAATCAATATTTTGGATACTCCTGGACACAAAGATTTTGCAGAA
>CAZOLU010000468.1:0-3332 GCA_964580485.1 uncultured Saprospiraceae bacterium
GCAGCTTGGATGTCGCACTTTCAGCGCTCTCCAAAAAAGATGCATAAAATTACTTCCAGGACAGAGTCCTAAGCCCAAAAGTAACTTTGATAATTTTTTACCCACCACTGCAGGTCACTGGTATATTTTTCAGGATTCAATTCTAGGGCTTTCCACAACTTCGCCTTAGACATGAGTTGAAGGGATAGGGCTTCTCCATCCTGAAACTGTACTTCCCCATCATAATGCCCAATATAGGCGGCTAGTTGTACTCGCTTGATCCATGAATTGCCCCCAGCTACCTGTCGGATGGAAGGTCGCCAGAGCTGAAAATCTACCAATTTGGCAATCGCTTGCTGTTGGAGGTCTACTTCTTGTAGGCGATAGGGATAGCTTAGAGGACTACACAACTCTAGTTTAATACCCAGTTCTTCTTGGGTTTCCCTAATGATGGTGCTATCAAAGCTTTCTCCACTGCTGACATGGCCCCCTACGGTTTTGTCAAATAAAAATGGGTTTTCAGCTTTATTGGCTCTTTGTACGATGTAGAGTTCTCCTTTGGGGTTGATAAGCATAAGATTAACACAGGCTACGGCAAAGGGGGCATCGCCTTGTGTTTCGGCTACATTGCGCATTTCTTTCAATAGGGCTTGTCGCTCCACGGTTTTGAGTAGCTTTCCCTTAGCATCGTAGGCATCTAGATATTCTGACATATACTATTATGGATTTTTGAGGAGTTCTTGTTCGAATAATTCTATTATATGTAGGCAGTGATGTAAATCATTGTAGGTTTGCTCTAAGACCTTTTGTTGATAAACGGCATCTTTTCGAGCGAGTCTTAGTTCTAAAAAGGGGCGGTTTTTGGCAAAATGCAAGATATAGCGACCATCTTCTAGTTGATCCCAATAAATATAAGCTCCCCAATAGAACTCCATTCGTTTTAGTTCTTGGGCTAAGACGGCGTTATGCTCTAAGTGTTTTTGGTCGATGCCATTAGGAAGCCCTTTTATGAGAAGGAGGATGCCACTAAAGGCAATTTCTGAATTACTTTGCTGTGGTGTGGATGCAAATATTTTGGGCTTACCGTTGATGAGGAGTTCTCCTATTTCGATGCTGAGTTGTCCAATTTTACCGTAAAGGTAATCTTCTCCTTTTGAAATCATCAGTTGCTTAAAGCCTTCTACCTTAGACCAGCTTTTAAAGTTGTCGATGGAGGGGTGCTCAAATGGGCTATATTCTAAATGGGGGTAGAGTACTCGAATAAAAGGCGTAAAGAAAATGGCTTTGGCCTTGTTTCTAAAATCGTATCGGAGAAGGAAGTAAATTCCTAACTCAAGTCCTAATAAGCCCAAACTGATACCCAAAAGGGAGTTGAAGAGCAGCGTTGCTGAAAGGAAAAAGAGGCCTCCAATCCCTAGAATTAGCATAAGCGTTGAAATCAACATACTTATTTTGAGGATATCTTGTCTTTGGATCATCTGCTTGCGATAGAGCTCAAAGTCGTATAGCTGTTCGAGCAGGAGATCTCGCTTGCTTTCGATGAGTTCTTTGGGGGCTTGATGATTGGGAGGGGAGGAGTTGGGCTGTTCAGCTAGCATAGTTCAGGGTTTTAAGGTTGATTAAGTTGCGCTAGGGTATCGACAAAGACTAGGATTGAACGCAATTCTTGGGCAAGCTTTTTAGGAAGCTGGCTTTGGTGAATATGCTCATTGGGTCGACCATCTAGGAACACTTGATCGCTGTAAAGATAGAGCAATAAGGCCCCATCGCTAGCCGAGCGCAGCTCGGCGGCATAGCCCCATTGCACTCCCAAGTCTTTCAAGACTGGTTGCAGTGCTGGAGCGGTGATTATGGATGCCCAATCGCTCAGCCCTTCGATTCGCAAGAGCAATCCCTGAAAGCGTATTTTGGATCTTTTGCGCCGTTTGCCCTGCCATTCGTTGATCTGTAGAGCTATGAGATGGTACTGGACTTGACCCTGTCGACCACTGATGTAATGTTGTTGGTTTTTGAGTTCTAGCTGCTGGTTTTCGGCCTTTAGGCCGGGGATCCAGGCTTGAGGGAAGGCACTACCTTGTTGATACTGGAGTGCGGGGTCGATGATCGGGATGAGTTGTGGAAGATAGTCTGCTTGCCAAAATTGCAAATAACCATGATATTGTTGTCGACTTTGCCAGCTACTCCAAACTAACCCAAGTCCTAGGATGCCCATCAGCAATAAGGGCCACCAATGCTCAATTTTGAAAAAGAATTGATAGCTGCCCATTCCCAAAAAAAGAACTAGAATCAAAAGACTGATCAGATTGATACGCTGATAGTGCTGCAAGGCTTGCTTGCGCTTTTGCTCTAATGCCTCTACTGCTTTATGGTTATGCCAATCCTCCATATTATGCTGCGCTATTCAGACTGTCGGCAAGGTCTAGTAGTAGTCCCAGTTCTGCATCAAGTTGTTGTGCAAAGTCATCATGTAAAAGTGCTGTGTTTATTGGTGGTTCTAGGAAACTTTTCTCTTTTTTGACTTTAAAATCTATAACCAAACTCCCATCCTCATTCAAACTTTGTAATACGGTGCTATCCCAGTATTGCGCCAATCGGTCGATTAGGTTTTTCCAGCTTGCTGTTTCCATTTGCTCAACAAATTGAGCAGAATATGAATTAGGACTGATATACATCACCACTCCATCAAAGAAGTTTTCAGTACCTACAGCTCCTGTTTTGTTGGCTGCACTTGGCTTGCCATAGCTGCGTACAGCTTTAATGTTGGTTTTGCCTATTTCAAAACCTATATTTCCTAAGCTCCCTGAGATATAATGTTTGCAGAGACGTTGTTCAATGCCTGCAAATTTATAATAACGATTACTTTTCAAGACCTTGTTGTTCTGAATTTTTCCCTTGGCTTGATAGCTAATACTAGGATAGCTTTTTTGAATCAATGGAATCAGTAGATCTTGGTAATATTGTTCTTGATAAGCTTTTGCAGCCTTCTGATTGCGAATGTATAACCAAATAAAAGGGCCTACTACAATGGCCATAAATCCCATGAAAAGGTAGATAATGTTCCAGTATTCTTGATCTGCCATAGGGGCATAAGGATCGTAGGGATTGGCATTTTCTAAAGAGTAATTGAAGATGGCTACGTAGTAAACGATCATTCCTATACTCATAACTGTGGAAACTAAGATAATAGCTGCCCGTACTATGGTCTTGCCTTGCTTGGCTTTTTTGCGAAGGCTTTCTAGATCATACAAAACATCTGAAAATTCGGATAGGGCTACTTTTCCTAATGATGACATATTTATTGTGTTGGGTTTAATGTGTTGTATCTGCTAATCAAATATAGGGTTTTACTTGCT
>CAZOLU010000469.1:0-3332 GCA_964580485.1 uncultured Saprospiraceae bacterium
GTTTCTCAAAAGGAGTGGTTAAACATAAATTAAATTTCTATAAGAAAACCCTAATTATTTGTTATACTTACACAAATAATCAAATAATGATTCCTTATGAATAAGTACACATATCTACTACTGTTTTGGTTGATCCAACTCCCCCTCTTTGCCCAAACCACCCGCATGAACAATGCAGAAACCGGCCGTACTTATACCAATGAAAACCAACGCAATACCATACAACCCCTCCTGATGGAGGCAGAACGGCAATTTCGCTCGTTTGATTATGAAGCTACCTTTCTAACCCTGGAAAGTGCCGTATCTATGAGTCCCAACTCGGCAGAACCGCTGGTCATGCGAGCAAGATTCCGCCGAATGGTAGGTATGCAACATGAGGCAGCTCAGGACATCCAAAAAGCTTATGCCATCAACCCTTACGCAGCCGACTTGTACGGCTACAATGGAAAAAATGGCCTGGCTAAGATCATGGCCGTGGCGCCTCAAAAGGCCATCATAGAATTTAGTGATTTTCAACGATTGAATTACTATTATGATGCGCTGGAGCGCAAACTAACCGACTCTGTGGCCCGCATGGGGGCCCTCAATGACATTGCTGTGGTCTTGGTAGATATAGAAACTAATGAATTGGAACTCGCACTCTCTACGGTCGATTCGCTCATCGCCCGGGTGCCTGAACTGGCACTAGCATATGACTTAAAAGGATTGATCCTCCAAAAAATGGGCAAGAAAGAAGCAGCCTATGAGGTAGTAAAAAAAGCGCTGGAACTAGACCCTGAATGTTCGCTGGCCTGGTATAATTATGCTCAACTTAAAAAAAATCAGGGCGATGTAAAAACAGCAAAAAACTCACTCGACAAAGCCATCTCGCTACAAAAAGATATGGTCAAAGCCTACTTTTATCGAGCAGTACTGCTCAAAAAAATGGGCGAGCCTCAAGAGGCTTTAGAAGACTATCAAAAAGTTACCGATATGCAAGCAGAAA
This sequence comes from uncultured Saprospiraceae bacterium, assembly GCA_964580485.1. Lineage (GTDB taxonomy): Bacteria > Bacteroidota > Bacteroidia > Chitinophagales > Saprospiraceae > Saprospira. Next base: position 986 of record CAZOLU010000469.1, read on the forward strand.
CACAGCCAGAAATCATCCTGAATCGCGGTCTCACCAAAAAAATGTTGGGCGATTACGAAGGTGCCTGGTTTGACCTTAATCAAGCCATCGAGGAACTGCCCGACGACCCTATCCTGTTCAAAAACCGGGGCAACCTCAACTTGTTGACGGGTCTACCCCTCAATGCCATTGACGATTACACCCGAGCCATTCAACTAGATGGTGATTATGCCGAAGCTTACTACAACAGGGCCATCTGTCATTTCCAACTATACGATAAAATTTCAGGCTGTGCCGACTTGGAGAAGGCGGCTGAATTAGGCTTTGAAAAAGCCAATGAAATTGCTCGCTACATGTGCAATAATTTCTAAACGCCTAAAATCTGGTAGCAGCTAAGCTTTGTTTCAGCTGCTACTGGATTATTCAAAGGCACAATGACTCCAAATCTTTTTTAATCGTTTTACCTCCTTTTCTGGAATGTTCGTCCCCTCCAGTCGAATATTTTTAAGATAAATCTGTTGAGAGGGATTGAACGATTCTGGCAGTTCTGTAATGGGGTTTCCACGTATTCCCAACCACATCAGGCCCTTCAATTTACCAAAATCATCGGGCAAGGTTTCAATCTCATTAAAACACAAAAACAAGGTAGCTAACTTAGCCATTTTGGTAAAACTAGCAGGAACTTCTTTTATTTGATTGTAATGTAAATACAACATCGCCATTTGATTGAGGTTGCCAATATTTTCGGGTAATTCGCTGATCTTATTCTTACTCAGACCGATAATTTTACTGAAAACTACGGAAAAGTATTAAATTTACATCAAAAATCAATATATACCTATGTTTGACTCTTTCATCGACCCAATAGTTGACTTGCCTAAAGATCCACGGTCAAAAAAACTTTGAGCCAATTGATGTGCAAGATGTACCAAAAGCAGGATTGTAAAGTATGGACAATATCTGACGATCGTAATGAATGTGATCGTTACAGCTATTTACTGGAAAAGCCTGATGAAGAGGGTTTATCAATAGCTGAGTTTAATAATGGGCTGTTGTCAAGGACAGCTACACTTTTGCGAGGCGAACCTTACACAATAATAGCCCATGATGAGAGCAATATTCGTAAGAAGAATGCTTCAAAAATGGAGGATATTGATCTGGTAAAAGACCTTGATGGCAATTTAGTGCCAGGTTACAGAACCTTCAACAGCGTAGCTATTTCAGGCAAAAACATGCATTTATTATCCTGCACGCCTTACAGCACGAAAGAAAGCAATTATGATAAAGAACTTTCTGCACAAGATTCTTTCAGTGCCAAAAGCATTTTAAAAGGACAACTAAAGGCTATTAGTCAGTCTTTTAAGGGAGAGCATCCCGATCAAGTTTTGATACACCTTATTGATCGTGGAGAAGATGATAATGCCGTGTTTGAATTTATAGATCAGGAGTTGGAGGACAGCTTTGTTATTCGACTTAAGTTGAACCGAAATTCTGATGTAAAAAGGTGGTCAGAGGAAAAACAGAAAGAAGTCGCAGTAAAAATTGCCGATAAAACCTTTGCCAATAGCTTTGAACAACGGTATGAGCTATTTTCCTGGCGAGGCAAGTCATTTAAAAATGCAAAGGCTGTTGTGAGCTATGAGCGGTTCTATTTTGGAAACAGTTGGTTCAATGTGGTAAAAGTTCAGATGTATGGAGCTAGTGGTCGTAAGTTATTTAAAAACCCGATGTTGCTAGTGACCAACCTGGATATATCTACTGAGATAGCAGCACTGCGCGTATTTCACTTGTACTTGAAGCGTAGCAAAATTGAAAGTGTTTTCAAATTTCTAAAAAATCAGTTGGGCTGGGAAGAGTTTCAGGTCAGAGATTTGTTAGCCATTAAGCATATTCTTATTCTCTGCTATTTTATTGGAGCCTACTTTTACGAATTGGAACCTGAATTGACTGAAAATGAATATATGCAAGAGCTCTGTAAACTAGGCGGTGGCAAGGGTAAAGTGACGCGCCACTTCTTCTTGAAAGGCTTAGAAAAAATATATCATTTTGAGCAGGTAGCTAACTTCTTTAAGGAACAAAATATGTCTCCCGAAGAGATTAAGGATTTTATGGATAAATTCGGGTAGAGGACTTTTCCGTAGTTTTCAAGTTTGTAGAATTCCGTCCTGTTTTTGCATATATCCACCTAATCACTCCAATACCCAACAATAAATTATTAATTTTCATAGTTTTAATAATCCCTGATCATAATAGCAGGTAAAACAGGCAAACATTTCTGGTTCTTTGACAAATCGTGTGGAAAATCTAAAATTTTGGCAAAGCGCTGCATGAATGAACGACCTTTGCGAAGCAAAGCAGATGTACTTTT
>CAZOLU010000470.1:0-3326 GCA_964580485.1 uncultured Saprospiraceae bacterium
AACTATAAATTCATGGCAGGAAATCAGGAATTTATTTTTTAAGCGTTACTAAGTTCCTCACGCTTTAATTTTTTAGCAGCATGTTTATAGCCTCTAATAGCATCATGATTCCTTGCAAAAAGTAAATTCAAGTCATCTAAAAGCTCATCTTGGTGTTTATCCATAATTCTAAGTTTGGGTGAAAGTTTCTAAGTTATCTTCTACTGCATCAAGCCTGTGCAAACAGATGCAGCTCATACTACCCTTTTGTTTGCTTGTAGAGCGAATATACTTACGACTATTTTAAGCGCAATACATCTAGCGCAAAACCAAAGCAAGTATAAACTAAACGGTTCATCTATTTATGCATTGAAGTCACTTGAACATGACCGTTCAACATGCGCCCAAATCTTCATAGAAGCTCCAAATTTTGAAGCACCAACTTGCGATGATGTCGAGCATGGTAGATGGTAAAATACATCATCTCTCTAACGGTCACCTTTCCTAAAATGGGATGAGGTAGAATAAGGTGGTCTAGATCATGTTCATTATAATTGGAAAGCACTTGCGTTAGCGTATCTACTAATTTCTGCAAGCGGCGGCAAAGTGCCGATCGGCGACTGATTGGCACCTGTTTGGGAGGAAGATAAGGGCCTGAAGCCTTGGCTCCTTGTTCAATTTTATTCAAATACTTATTTACCAAGCCCTCATAGGTTTTGGAGGGGCGATTGGCTTTGCCAAAAAGCAGCTTGGGCATAAATTTGGGCAACTTCAAACCTAAAGAGAGGGGCCGAACCGAGCGACAAAGATGCTCCAAATGCTGACCAGCAGTCCATTTGCCTGGCATTACCTGCATAAACTCTCGCTCATTCATAGATTCAATCTCCTGAATGAAGCTTTTATACTTTTTTTGTAGTTCTTCTATGAGTTCGCTTTGATTCATGCTTTTTGCTTTATGAACTTCACAGACTAAAGTTCATGAACAGACCACCATGAAATTAACATTTTCTAAAATATATTGTTGTGGATTAGCCATAAATCTTGATACGAGGCTTCACAATAGCTCGAGGAATGAGGGTAGGAAATAGCCCCAGACGCATACTAGCAGCCTTCCCCCAATTCATACTTGCCGCAATACCAGGAGGGCCATTCAAGCCCAAACTAATAATAGCTTGAATCATGCGTTTGCCCACCGCTTTTTCTTGGTGGCGAATAGCAATGCGAACCCCTAGTTCATTCATCGCCTCAACAGTAGCTTGAGGAGGCCAAGGTGCAGCATCTTCATGGATCCCATTAAGCCCCAAGTAATTGACACGCAATTCTTCGTATTCAAAAGGCAGTACAGCCCAAATGTTCTTTGCAGCTTTCACAAATGCCTCCGCCTTAGCTAAAGCATAAGGATAGGAAAAATAAAATAGCTGTTCCGTTAAATAACCTTCATGCTGCCCAATACAAAGTTTGAGTTGCTCGGGTCTTGGGGTTCCCTTTGCAGCACCGATTTCTACTTGATTGTCGGCAATTTCACGAACATAAATATTGCTAAAATCCACGACTACATCTGGAGTGATATAGGCATTAGGGTTATGAATTTCATAAACCAACTGTTCTCGGATCGTATTTCGGCTGACCCTGCCACCGCTTCCTTCTACCTTTGTAATTGTAGCAGAGCCATCGGCCTTGACATGTGCAATAGGGTAGCCCAAGTTCCAAAACTCGTAATCCCTTCCCTCCCACTCGCTGTAGGCATTCCCCCCCGAAGCTTGACCACCACATTCTAAGATATGCCCCACCATAATACCATTGGCAAGTTGGTCTAACTCCTTTTGGGTATTAGCTTCATCGATTGGCCAGTCAAACTCATGAGCCAAAATACCCAAGGCAAGGCAAGGGTCGGCTACCCGACCAGCGAGGATGATCTGCGCACCCTGATCGAGGGCATCTTTGATGCATTGAGCACCAATATAGACATTGGCATGGGTGGGAGCATAGGGAGAGGTTTGGTAAGCTTCCCCTGTATCCAGATTTTCTAGTAGATGATTGGCTTTCAATGTTTCCAATTGATTGAAGAGGTCATCGCCATCAATGGCTGCAATTTTGACGCCTTCTATGCCTTGGGAGTTTAGGATGGCTTGTAGCCTTTGGGCGGCAGCTTGGGGGTTTAATCCCCCAGAGTTAGTGACCACTCGCATTCCTTTAGATAGTGCGAGGGGGTAGACTCGCTTACCCAAAAGCTCTATATCTCTTGCATAGCCTAAGTTGGGATCTCGCAATTTATCTTTTTGTAATATGGAGAGAGTCAGCTCTGATAGTGCATCCTGCATTAAATAGTCTGCTGCCCCTGCCATAGCAATAGCTAAAGCACCCATCGGACTGTCGCCATAAAAACCTTGCACACCTGCGATACGAACGATTTTATCTTGATTCATATATTTACTACTTAAAAGTACACGATACAATAGTGGATTCCATCCAAGTTAAGAGATTTTCTTCAGATCGACCACCTTCTTTCATTTGATATTGAAATGATCCAAAGTCTGAGACTTTACGCCAAACCTTATATTTTCGATCTAAGAGCATGTATAAATTTCTATCTACTTGTTAAATTCCAGTCTTTTGCCCTGATATCGCGGCTTTTTTCGTTCAGATAGCGCGGCTATCTTAACTCAAAAGAGCCTTATCTCAGCACAAAATCCAAGGAATTTAACTGCTTTTACTATAACTTCACGGACTATTGCTATAAGATTAGGAACTTAATCTACTGACTATAAGTACCTAAAAACTTAAACATGCTCTAACAATTGTATGGACATTGCAAAATAAGGACTTTCTTCAATAGGAAAGAATGTAATCTTGAGTCGATTTAGATTTTTCCTTATCCTTCCCAAATTTTCACTCCAGCAAAATAATGGACAGGAACCTTTTCTTCTAAAGTTTCTTGAGGTAAGAGCTGAGCCCTGTAGGCTTTTCAATCTCTTGCCATTCATTAGTCATAGAACTCAAATAATACTTCTGTTTGGTCAATCTTTTTAAAACGGTATCAATAAGATTGATGATTTTAGCATCTCCAACCTTCAATTCTACATCAAAATAATAAGTGTTAGCAACTTCAGGAATATATTCTCTTGCGGTTTCAGGGTTTTCTTATAAAAATCCAATAGATCTTAGCCAGTGAAGACAAGAGTCATAATGGTCTGAAAAACAATCAAGTTGTTTGTTCCTGTTGCTACACTCTCGATGCTCTAAAAGTTTAATAACCGTAACTGTTTAGCCCCTAAAGTTGCCGAAGCCTATACCAAAGGTCCCAAGGACTCCTTTGGAGCATCCCCAGGGAAAGACTTCTAAAAAGT
>CAZOLU010000471.1:0-2366 GCA_964580485.1 uncultured Saprospiraceae bacterium
TACCAAACTGCACTACAAATCAAAAAACCTCAGGCCTATGTCATTCCGCAAGCCTATCATCAAGTGATTGATCGCCTACAATGGAACGGCGTAGAGCTGTCTCGCCTTGAACAAGATACGAGCATAGCCGTAGAAATGTATTTTATCGAGGATTACAAAACTGTCAAAAATCCTTATGAGGGGCATTATTTGCACTATGATGTAAAGGTTCGCAAAGAATACCTACCCGTTAAATTCTACAAAGGAGATTATATTGCCTCTACCGATCAAGAAGCAGTTCGATATTTAGTAGAAACGCTAGAGCCACAGGCACATGATTCATTCTTTGCCTGGAATTTCTTTGATGGTATTTTGCAACAAAAAGAGTGGTTTTCGCCTTTTTCATTCGAACCCCTTGCGGAGCAACTTTTGGAAGAAGACCCTTATCTTCGAGAAGCCTTTGAACAAAAGAAAAAAGAAGATCCTGAATTTGCCAAACAGCATTACGATCAACTTTATTTTATCTACACCCATTCCCCCTATTATGAAAACACGCACAATCGCTATCCTGTAGGTCGTCTAGATTAGTAAAAGTTCACATTGCTTTAATACGACTGGCTTTTTTTTGTTCACTTTTTGTTTATATTTGCATTTAATTAGAAATAGTCTTATTATTGTATAATAAAGCTTATGCAAGTATTTTTCTAGGCGATAAATTGCCTTTTTCTAAGCTAAGTACGTCAAAGAACCTACCTTAATAGCTATGGCTATTAAGCAGAACCTTTTCCTTCTTAGCTTCAAAAAATTCTAATTTCCTGCCATACAAAAAATACTTACATAATCTTTAATAATCACCCCCCACTTCATCAATTGATCTAAGGAATACAAATTCATGGGAAAAGTAGTAGCAATAGCCAATCAGAAAGGAGGAGTCGGTAAGACTACCACTGCTATCAATATAGCGGCAAGTCTGGCTATTTTAGAATACAAGGTGCTGCTCATTGATGCAGATCCACAAGCCAATGCTACTTCGGGGGTGGGAGTACCGCCCGACTCTGTGGAAGTGAGCCTTTACGACTGCCTAATTGATGAAGAAATGGATCCCAAATCTATCATCTGCGATACTTCTACGCCTGGGTTGTCATTACTTCCAGCACATATCAACCTAGTCGGGGCTGAAATTGAGTTGATCAACCGTTGGCAGCGAGAGTATATCATGCAAGAGTTGGTCAATGGTCTTAGAGATGACTATGACTTTATTTTTATCGACTGCCTCCCTTCTTTAGGGTTGATTACAGTGAATGCTCTTACGGCAGCAGATTCTGTGATTGTTCCGGTACAATGTGAGTACTTTGCTTTAGAAGGTTTGGGCAAATTGATGAATACCATTCGGTTAGTTAAAAGTCAATTGAATAAAGATTTGGATATTGAAGGCATTCTGCTTTCTATGTATGATGTACGCCTCCGTCTTGCCAAAGAGGTGGTAGAAGAAGCTCGCAAATATTTTGGAGATCGGGTATTTGATACGATCATCCACCGCAACTCTCGTATTGCAGAAGCTCCTGGGGAAGGACTCCCCGTAGCTATGTACGATGCCTCCTCCAAAGGGGCTATCAATTTCTTCAACCTCGCCAATGAGTTTTTAAAGAAGAATGGTATCAAGCCTAAGAAGAAAAAAGCTAAGAAAAAGTAATCAATTTAAAAGTTTAAAGACGCTCAATTCAAAAACCATCAATTCGCTTTAATAATTACCCAAACCGAGGGACAAGTTAATACGCCCACAAAATGGCATTTTCGCTATGCCCTGAACTATTTTTTAGGACAAGATCTTGAGCAAAACGCTATTGGCTATACAGACGTAATCATGCTCCCTGATTGGTCTTACAGTTTTGAAATTAGCTATCAACAAAAGACCTCCTCCAATACTTATCTAGAATTTGGTACTTTTTACAGCCCCACAAAAATCAGTTATCAAGCTTTCTATGACTTTCAACAATTTTCTAATCATACTCTACCATTAAGCAGCTCCATAAGTAATCCTGCAACAGCAGAATACTCACGAGAACAGGTTGGAATATACCTTGGAGTGGGTTATCAGCAACAGCTCTTAAAAAAATGGTCTTATTTCGGTAGTCTAGCACTTTCCTTAAATCACTGTTTACAATCAGAAATGCTAAGGGGAGGACATAGCGTATTGATACAGGATAGCAATAATGTATATACCGCAAAACAATATATAGTAGTTGATCCAGAACTTCCAGGAGGCAGCGATAAACATTTTGAAAATAGATCTTATCTTTTCCCATCACTAAGACTACTGTTAGGGTTAGCATGGCAGCCAAAAGGCTTGGGCGGACGAAGTATAGAGATCTTATTTCAATATGCTT
>CAZOLU010000471.1:2376-3301 GCA_964580485.1 uncultured Saprospiraceae bacterium
GGCAGAAGGAGAAGGCCGTTTAGATTTTAGATATTATAATATAGATCATGAACTGATAGGTGAAACTCATTACAACAGTCGGTTACAACATCTATCCTTTGGGTTAGGCATTAGTTTTTAAGATTAGACTACAACCCTAGCCGCCCCACTCCCCACAACAACAAAGACATCAACAAATAGATCGCAATAATTAGCATCAGTGCCAGCCCCAAGGCTAGGCTAGCCAACAGGCTCATGGCAATAAGGATGAAAATAAACCGCTCCTCATTCCCCTTCCATTTCAGGCTTTTGAACTTAAAACTAAACAAGGGAAGTTCCGCCACCAAAAGAAAGGACAGCAATGCCACTAAAAACAGCAGTACTGGCAGTTGCAACAAATAACCTTTCAGTGCATAAAGATCCCCCTGCACTGTTAGTAAAAGCCCAAAACTAAAAAGCGTAGTTGCAGGAGTATTTAGACCCACAAAAGACTCCGTTTGTCGAGTATCCACATTAAATTTTGCCAAACGCAGTGCAGCAAAGGCGGTCAGGATAAAGCCCAGTAATCCCCAAAGGCTATCCCACTCGAAGAAAATGGCTTGCTCAATGCCCTGGCTTTGATTGATCAGGTAGTAAAAAATAGCACCTGGCAGCACCCCAAAAGAGATGACATCAGCCAAGGAGTCCAGCTCCTTCCCCATAGCCGAACTTGCATTCAAGGCACGAGCCACCAAGCCATCTGCAAAGTCTGCCAACAAGCCAATCCCCAAAAAATAGGGTAAATAGTCGAGCTGTTTGCTAAAAATACAAACTAAGCCCAGACAGCCCATAAAGGCATTGATCAGCGTGATGATATTTGGCAGTTGTTTCATAATTTAGCTAAGGTTTCGAGGGATGGGTTCTACAATTAGAGCATGTTTAAATTTTTAGGTACTTATAGTCAGTA
>CAZOLU010000472.1:0-3270 GCA_964580485.1 uncultured Saprospiraceae bacterium
TATAATTTTAAACTAATTCTCTTTTCTTAAATTGGTTTCAGCGAAACGTGAATTTTAAGCCTGCCTAAATCGAAAAATAACTAGCTGTTCAAGAAATCTACACACTACACTAAATATTTAGCCTACTTACCTGTTGGGTAATAGGTGATTATTTTATAACAAGTCCTCCCCCCATTTTATCACTACTTAAAAGTATACCTTATGATTTTTCCTATGAAAAAGGCTTTAAGTATCAGGCCTCCGCAAAGCAGTATTAGCCTTTTCGGCTGTGCAATGATTATACTGCTCTTATTTTTTAACAACAATAGTTCCTTTGGGCAGCTTAAAGTAGACGGTCCACTGTATGTTAAGGGAACCAAGCTGGGGCTAACAGTTAGACATCAAGACAAGAAAAATGGCACCCCGATCATCTTGCATGAAGGGTTAAACCAGTGGAAGATGCTGTCGAACGGAGCAATTGTATTGAAAGACAACCCCAGGCTAGGACTGACCGTACTCAACCAGAATAAAAAGAATGGTACTGAAATTATCCTTCATGAGGGCTATAATCTTTGGAAGGTGTTATCGAATGGAGCAATTGTTTTGAAAGATAACCCTAAGTTTGGGATTACGATCCTCAATCAAAACAAGAGTAATGATGCCAAAATCATTCTACATGAGGGCTATAATGTTTGGACCAATCAGGCGGTAAAAACAATGAAGATTTCCAATGGCTACTATCAATTAAAAACGCATCACAACACATATTTGCAGACAACCCCTGGTGGCGCAGTAGCTTGCTCTCCGAACTCTAGTACTTGGGAAACCTTTGAGGTAAAAGTAGTGGGCACTAACAAAATCCAGTTGCGGGGTTACCATGGTGCTTTTTTACAAGCTAAGTCGGATGGTAAAGTTGCAACAACCAGTAATTCTAGTACTTGGGAAACCTTTACCCTCATCAGTAAAGGAGGCGATAAGTTTTTGCTGAAAACCCATCACAATACCTTTTTGCAAGCTAGACCAGAAAAAACAGTAGCTACTACAAGCAACTCTAGTACTTGGGAAACCTTTAGTTTTAAGAAAGTGGCTAAGCCAGCCCCTCCAGCCCCACCAGCTTCTGCCAACAACTGGATCAACGGTCCTGTTTATGTCAAAGGAACCAACTTGGGATTAACCGTTAGACATCAAGATAAGCGAAATAACACCAAAATTATCTTGCACGAAGGGCTGAATCATTTTCATATGCTTGCTAATGGAGCAATCGTATTAAAAGACAACCCCAGACTAGGACTGACCGTACTCAACCAAAATAAAAAGAATGGTACTGAAATTATTCTTCATGAAGGCTACAACCTTTGGAAGGTGTTGTCGAATGGAGCAATTGTGTTGAAAGATAACCCCAAATTAGGCATTACCATCCTGAATCAGAATAGGGCTAATGATGCCCAGATTATTTTACATGAGGGCTATAATGTTTGGACCAATCAGGCGGTAAAACCGCTTCCCTTTGCCAATAAATATGTCAAAATTATCAACGTACATAGTGGTAAAAACCTGTGTACGATGCACTGGTCTAAAGATCCAAAAAGTAATAATAATCAGGAACGAATTATTCAGTACAGTTATAGCGGAGATCCTACGCATATATGGTTGGTCAAGCCTGTTGGGAACGATCGCTATATCCTCGAAAATGCTCAAACGGGCAAGGTGATGTGCACGATGCACTGGTCTAAAGATCCCAAAAGTAAAAATAACCAAGAACGAATCATTCAGTACAGCTATACGGGCGATCCTACGCACCAATGGCGATTTGTAGATATTGGAAATGGTCAGTGGAGAATCGTCAATGCACATAGTGGTAAGAACTTGTGTACGATGCACTGGTCTAAAGATCCCAAAAGTAATAATAATCAAGAAGAAATTATTCAATACGATTATACTGGGGACCCTACACACAAATGGCGTATGGAAGTGGTGAGTAAGCCCCAGAAATATGTAGCTCCCCCTCCAAAGGAAACTGGCTTTCGGGTAGTCATCAATGGTCTTAGATGTTTACAAACCGCAGATGGTGGAAATGGAACCGATGAGCCTTATATCGAGGTTTTTGTAGACAACAACCCCAAGCCGATTAAATTTGGATCACGCCCCATGAATGAGGCAGATCGTAGTGGCTGGGAACAATTTACCGATGGGGTAGAGTCTTTATTCCGCTATGCACAGCAAGAGTATTGGTTAATGCCAGGTTCTGTTTATGCAAAGGAAAAGGTCGTGATTAAGTTGTGGGAAGAAGATGATGGTCGAGGAGATAGCCCTTTTATCAATAATGATGATTATGTTGGATCATTCACCATTACCAAAAATACACCCAATAGCAACTTCATTTTAAAGGAATTTAGAGGGGATGAAGGTGACTGGGATTTGGTTTGTTCTAAAATCATTAGAGGAGAGCTAGATCCTGCCGTAGAGGGCAACTCCAGACTTGTTAATGTACGGGTACCTGTTTTAGATCAAGGGAATGAAGGCGCTTGTGTGGCTTTTGCAGTAGTTGGGGCACTCACCACTACTTATTTAAATAAAACCAAACCAGGTAGTTCTAGAGAAGAATTATTCGATCCTTTTGCATTGTATAATCGTCGGAATAAAAGTAGCTATACCACAGGCTGGAATATTCGTCCATGTTTGAATGAAATTGTAAATAATGGCATTCCCTTCAAAAATTCTTCAAAAAAGCTGTACCTCAAAAGCTATATCGAATACCATAAAGATGGGCGTGTGATTAAGGTAACTAAAAGTGGTCGAACCACACTTCAAGCTGCCGACAATAAGGGCTACAATAAAATGCGTAAGGTTTTAAAATCAGGCAAGCCTCTTATTTGTCGTTATGATGTATACCCCGATTTTATGGCTTATGCCAAGGTTCAAGGGGTGTATGGTGGTCGGATTTTTAATGGGAGCAAGCGCCCTAGCGGTCATGCCGTATTTGTCGTAGGCTATACCAACCCTAAAATCAATGCGAATGATAGCCCTACTTGGATTTTGCAAAATAGCTGGAACTCGACCTTTGGACATAACGGTCTTTGTCGTTTTGCAGAAGGGGCCTGCGGGTTTGACGATGTGATGTATGAGATCGGAGAGTTTGAGGTGAAGTAGCTTTATGAAAGCAAATACTTAGTAAACTGAAAATAGGAGTCATCCCTTAAATCTACCAAAGTGGTGGTAGCATAATTTATAAAACCGTACATATTTTCGAAGCCTGTGCCAAAGGAGTCCTTGGAACCTTTGGCATAGGAT
>CAZOLU010000473.1:0-3259 GCA_964580485.1 uncultured Saprospiraceae bacterium
ATAAACTGTATTCGCAAGAAGCTTCAATTTATTGATAAAAATTTTTGGTTATTTCATATTTAGTGTAGCCTCCAAAGAGTTCATCTCCCCCATCCGCCGAAAGGCTAACTTTCACCTCTTTTTTAGCCATTTGAGCCACTAAAAAAGTAGGAATCCCCGAGCTATCACCAAAAGGCTCATCATACAGCTCTGGCAGTCGCTCAATCAACTCCTCAAAATCATTTTCAGTACAATACAACTCATGGTGATCTGTTCCCAGATGTTTTGCAATCGTAGCCGCATGTCCTGCCTCATTATATTCCTCATGATGTATCCCTATGGTAAAGGTCTTGAGTTTTTGTGTTGATTGGCTTTGGAGCAAAGCTACTACCGTAGAAGAATCGATTCCTCCACTGAGAAACATGCCTACGGGCACATCTGCCACCATTCGGAGTTGGAAAGATTCTTGGAGAATGCCTTCTAATTGATCGGTCAGCTCTTTTTCGGAGCCATTGATGGTCTCCGCATTTTTATAAACCTCCTTAACATCCCAATATTTATCTTTGCTAATTTCGCCAGAAGCCGAAAGCTCTAAAAAGCCAGCCGTTTCTAATTTGTGCGCATATTTATAAATACAATCTGGTGCAGGAATATAGCCTTGTTGGAGATAAAGTGATACGGCTCTTTTATCGATGGTTTTATCAAAATCAGGATGCTCATGAAAGGCTTTGAGCTCGGAAGCGAACATAAAAAGCCCATCTTTCCAGTACCAGTAGAGGGGTTTTACGCCCATGCGATCACGACAAAGGAGCAAGCGTTTTTCTTTTTTGTGCCAAAGAGCAAAGGCAAACATGCCCCGAAAATGTTCTACGGCTCCCCTCCCCCACTCTTGAAAGGCATGTAGGATCACTTCGGTGTCAGAATGGGATTGGAATTGGTGATCGAGCTTTGTGAGTTTCTCTTGTACCTCTTGGTAGTTGTAAATTTCGCCATTGAAAACCAAGACCCAATCGCCCCAAATCATGGGTTGATGTGCGGCTTCGGAGAGGTCGATGATGGAGAGGCGGCGATGCCCTAAGGCGAGGCCCTTTTCGACTTCGAGGTATTGTCCTGCGCTATCGGGCCCTCCGTGTTGGAGGCTGTCGCGCATTTGTTGGTTGATCTTTTCGAGCGAGGGGGCAGCGCCTTGGCGCTGATCCCATATTCCGTTGATTCTACACATGAGTTTTTAATCCTGAATTAGCAAACAAGATACAACTATATGAGAAGTAGGACAAATCCGTTCCTTTATTTTTATGCCTAAAAAAGTTGGCTAAAGCGCTAGTATATATTTGGAAAATTGTGTGTGTGTGTGTATATTAACATTAGCATATTTATTAGTTCTAAAACTCCTATTTATGAAAATAATATTTCTAATTTTGACTAGCAGTATCTTTTTTATTGGTTTTAATCAAAGTACAATTTCATTTCCCTTTGATGGAGGAGGAAAAGCCTATGTTTAGATGAATGGTGAAAGAGATCCAATTCTTATCGACAAGTCCTGCGCCGAATTTGCTATGTCTCCGCCATTTATTGATTCTTGTCATGATATAGCCATTCCTCCATACCATGACCCACCATACGACGAATGGACATGGACTAATGTAGATAGTGTTAAATTTGAATTAAATGGCGATGGATATAATTTTTCGGCGTATTATGAAGAGTCTTGGCACTTACTGATGGAGGGTCTTAGAGACACATTTTCAACAAATGCTAACGAATGGAGCTATGGTACACCTTCTGACTAAGATACTATCAATCGTCCTCATATTAACACCTCAATTGGGTTATACTCAATCTACAGATCTTCATCTATTGGATAGAGAAAGTTTTTATATTGAGACAGAAATAGATTCTAGTCTTTTTTTGAGGCTAGATTCTATTTCACTCTCAAGTATTGGAACATTTCCTAAAAAAAAGGCAGTAGAACGTCCTTACTTTTTGCCCGAAATTCGATTAGAACAAAACCAAAAGGTACTTTGGGTGAGTAATTATGGACGATCTTTTCGCATACTTCCTTTAACTGAAAAAGGTGTTGAGTTTTTTGAGATACGACCCAACACCAAATTCTATCTTATGCATAGATACTACTATTTTGTAAAAGAAATAAATAACCGCTATGAGCTATGGCGAAAAGGGGATAAACAAATGTACATGGAGATTGATAAAGAAACTGCGCTCAAAATATATAATGAACCTGATTCTAGCTTTTCTGGCTATACTTTCGATGAAAAAGCTTATAAATTAAAAGAAGCTTTTGAGAAAAGGACAGCTCAATAAGCAGGATTGTTCTACACATGATAGTACTACTGCAGATTTCAATACGATCTTTCCCCAATAAATTTTTTGATGCTTCTCCAACTACCAAATAGATCTTATTGGCTGATATTCAGTTCCTCCCCACTCTACTACGGTAAAGCCTTTGCGTTTTTGTTGCGTTAAGATTTGGGGTACAATTGCTTTGGGTTGATCCAAGGCCTGAAAAACCATAAAGACCCTAATCAAGGTTTCTGGTTGGGGGTTAATTTCCAGTATAGCTTTGTTGCTGTAAGCATCTGTTGCAAAATGGATATGATTGTAAGCATTTCCTTCCATTTGGGGCAACCAAAACATAATAAACTCATTGGCTTCATGCTCAGAAAGTCCTAATATGGCTAATTTTTCTTCCAAAAAGGAAGTCGTTTCAGCACCTTATGACGATAAAACCCGTAGTGGGCTGAATGGCCTTGCCTTCGCTTTCCCAAAATAATGCATAATAATTGCGCTGGGTTTTAGGGTCTCTAAGGTTTCCATCAGGATCAGCAATAACCGTCCAACCTTCCGCATCAGCATATTTGGGGTAGGAATGTATTAGGTGATCTTCTGCTAATTTTAGTTTGACATGAACCTCTGTTGTTTTTTCTGGATAGAGATAAATCACCGGTTTCTTTTTCTTGGCACGATCTGGTCGTCGCCAGCAGCTTTGCAGACCTAAACTCGATAAGACGATAAGGAAGAGCAATATTTTGAGTTTCATAAGATGGGTGTTTGTTGGGTGATTATGAGCAGGTTTATTATCCTACATAAAGTTAGTAAATTTTACTCACCGTTTTTTCATTTTTTACTTAGTATTCAGTACAGGAATCCTACACGATGATGTCTTAGAGCATGTTTACATTTTTAGGTACTTATAGTCAGTAGATGAAGTCCCTAATCTTATGGTAAAAGAAGTTAAATTCCTTGGATTTTGTGCTGAGAT
>CAZOLU010000474.1:0-3248 GCA_964580485.1 uncultured Saprospiraceae bacterium
CGGGCTGAAGGCCTGCCCTTCGCTGTTCAATTGCAAAGATCCCTGTTGTCTCAAAGCAACAGGGATCTTTTTCAATTCATCAACCCCTTTAAACTAGTCTTGTTTGGTCAGTTTTAAGGTTTCTGAAGCACTCTTGCTATTCAAACGAATGAGGTACATTCCCGAAGGTAGATCTTCTAAGTTGAGTGCGATTTGCTTAGTGCCGACTTCTAGCATCAGCTCTTGTAAAACACGCCCATCTACGGCCAAGACTTGTACTTGCACTTGTTCGCTCAAGGCTCGGCTGAAACTAAGGGTACTACTATTTTGAGTAGGATTAGGCATGAGATGGATCTCCGTACCATCATCAAAGCTATTGATAGCGGTTGCACCAACCGTGATGCTTTGTGTGAAAGGACAAGCCGTATTACCATCTACGGTTAAAGTAACCGTATAGTTGCCTGGACTGCTGTAAATATGCGTTGGATTTTGCTGGGTAGAGCTATTCCCATCGCCAAAGTCCCAAAGCCAACTTGTAGCATTGACTGAAAGATCTGTAAAGTCCACACTCAAGTTGTTGCTTGTAGAACTAAAGTTGGCTCCACTTACACTTACCGTTACAGGTACTTGAGGAGAGCGACAGGGCGCTTCCTGTATTTCCCAATCATAGATATAGTACCAGAATCCAGCAGGATCAGTAGTTGCAGAAGAACTATTAACGGAAACAATGCCAGGAACAATATAAGGGAAGATTACCCCTGCATTATTGCGGAAAAGATCTACGCTGGTTCCACCTACGCTGTAAAATCCAGGAGCAGGTACTTCTAAGTTCAATAAAACACGCTGTGCGCCAATAGGTACATTGATGGTGACCTGATCCACAACATTACCCGTGCCATCTTGACCATCCCAAAGATAGATGGTACGCAATCCTGGCGAACCTGCATCAATCCAAGCCGATACAATGGTAAAGGCTTTGAAGGCTTCGAAGTTGAGTGTACCAGTAAAGCCTGTGTTGTGATAACCTCCATTACCTTGTGCTCCAGCAGAATCAACACCGACATATTGGGCAGGGAAGAAGGTTACATTCTGTGCCATGTAGTTGGTCGTGCTATTTAGATTAGGCGTTACAAAGGTATTGCTGGTGTCTAGTGGCGTATTTCCCGTAGCATCATACCAAATAATATCACCTGTAGCCGTTCCATTCAAGGTAGCAGACTGCCCCGCACAGATACTGGTATTATTCACCGAAGGAGCGGCAAGTAGGTTGATGTTCACGGTTTGGAAAATTGTATCACTACCTACGGCGTTGCTGACGATTAAGCGTACTTGATAAGATCCAGAATTGTTGTAGGTATGTGTTGGATTTTGGGCCGTAGAACTATTTCCATCTCCAAAATCCCAATCCCAAGACTGTGGAATATCGGTAGATTGATCCGTAAAATTAACAGTTGCTCCACAGGAAGAGACCAATAGTTGATTAAAGGCAGCAGCAGGAGCTACGGTGGGCGTTAGGCAAGAAGGGGGAAGGTCAAAAGCTTCACTTTGGTCTGTACGACTATTGGGGCTTCCCTGATTGGCACTAAATCCTAGGCCACGACGAGCAAAGACTTCCCAAATCAAACATTGGTTGGCTCCACCATAGAGGAGTTGATCGGCTGCAAGGATCGCATCACGACCATCTACAAAACCAGGGCTACAAGCCTGTATTTTGCAACCCTCAATCACCAACTGCATACAAATATTATTTCCTCCTGTACCATTGTATAAATCTGGATCATAACCATATTGGTCAATCAAAGCCCAGTTGAGATCCCAAAGCATGGTACACCAAACAAAGCCTACCCCATGAGGTTCAGAAACGGAAGCGGCATTATTGACATCATCATAGGTATAGGGGTTGATGCCCATATCGGTGGTATAAGGGGCATTTCGAATACCACCCCCTGTCGTTGGTTCATTGATGGCAAAAGTACCAATTCCACGAACATCTGTATCTGTATCACCGGGTTCAATGGTCATCATTAGGCCAAAGAAATCAGACCAACCTTCTCCCATTTGTTCAGAGTTGTTGAGGCAGTTCGAATTGCCACTACCACCTGTTAAGCGAATGGAAATTCCATGTCCGTATTCATGCGCAATAATACCATTATCGAGATCACCATCTTTGTCAAAGTTGCCTGAATTGTTCACAATAGTGGCATTGACTGTACCTGAAGCCATTGCGGCAATCAGGGCAGCTCCATCTACGTCGGAAATCATAATAGAAGGGATGTTAATCGCAGAGCTAGTTCCTCCCATATTGATTGGTGCGCCAGCTACATTGTTGATAATAATGACGGCTACGGCACCAGCTGTTTGAGCATTTTCAACCTTTGTCACAAAAGTACAGTTGCCCCGATAAGCTACGGCAATTTTCCCATTGATCGCTGCTGCATTGGCAATAGTTTCGCAAGCATCTAAGCTATCTGGAGCGGTAAGGTCATCCATCAACGCCAGGTCGGCGGTGATAGGGCTTGAGGGCACTCCAGGGCCAAAAGTAGCTTCCGTTGCGGTGTAGGGACCTGCAACCCCTGTGGGAGAATTTACGGTGAGTAGGTTGGTGGAGCCTCCGCCTCCGGTAGTCCAGAGGTACATTTGCATTCGAGGGTTACTACCTTCAACAGGTGTAGCAAAGTTAGCATTATTGGTTCCTCCACCATCTTGAGCTTCTGCACGCACATAATCGCCACCAACACCTCCTCGGCCATAGTTGTTTTCTTGGAAATTCCCAGATTGTTCATCAAAACCATACTGATACCAAACATCATGCGTTAGGTTATTCCAGTAAAAGAGGTTGGTAATTGCTGCATCTTCATAAGCTGCGGGAGCTTGGTTGAGGTTGAGTGGAAAGTCAAAATTGAGTGCTGCCGTACCATCTGGCGAATAGCCAGGATTATTGTCGTCATCCCGATCTTCATAAGCATGTACATTGTTCCCTTGGGTAATGGTATACTCTGCACCAGCAGCTCCGTTAATGTCGTGCCAACCATAAGGAGAGGCAATACTATCATAAGGATTCAGCTCAAGGGTTCTGTTGCCATGGCTTGGACTTTCGACAGGTGGCGCAAAAACTCGATATTGCTCTGGGATAGCATTATTACTCAGGTTGTTTTGAGCTGTTGGAGCTGCTGCTGTGCTATGGTTGTGCAATGGATTGGCACAACGACCAAATGCGTTTTCAGGAAACTGGCACTGCACAACCCAATCGTTTTTTTCTAAGATCTCAC
>CAZOLU010000475.1:0-3229 GCA_964580485.1 uncultured Saprospiraceae bacterium
ACGAGTTCTTTCTTGCTATTTTTTGTTTCAAACAATTTTATAAGAAAACCCTGATATTTTAAGGGTGCGGAATGTCGGTACGACTTTTATTTTTTATCTTTGGTTTTTAGCGAAACGTGAAATTATAGAATAGAGCACCAACAATTCATTCGACAAAGAAATAGCACTCACCTTGGATATTTATAAAAAGTTATTTACCCAGTATCAACAGGATCTTGCCAAATCCAATAGACAATACAACCTGATTAGCCTCATTCGATTACTACTAGCCATAGCCTTTATACTCTTGGGTTATTTTTATTTGGATAGCCCTAATACGCCTATGCTGATAGGAATCTTGGTGCTTGTGGTGCTTTTTGGAGGATTGATGCGAGTACATGACCAACTCAGGCGCAAAAAAGCCATGCAGGCGGCATTGGTACAGATCAACGAGCAAGAGCTGCTATATTTGAAGGGAGAAGCCATTCCCTTTGAAGATGGTAATGAATATATTGACAGCAGCCATCCGTACAGCCATGATATTGATCTTTTTGGACCTCAATCTATTTTTCAGCACATCAACCGTACTGCTAGTTTTTTGGGTAAAAGCCGCTTGGCGGCATATTTCCAGCAAGCCCAGCCCCAAGAACAAATTCTTGCGCAACAAGCGGCTATTGCCGAATTGCGTGAAAAGCTAGACTTTCGCCAAAAAATCACCGCCACAGCTAGTATTCAAAGAGATAGTGCCGAGCTCTATCAACGTATTTTGCAATGGTCTAGCCTCGAACAAGAAACACTTGCGCCAAGAGTACCTATTATTGCATATATTTTAACTGCTGTTTTTTTTGCTTTAGCCATCA
Source organism: uncultured Saprospiraceae bacterium (assembly GCA_964580485.1). Lineage (GTDB taxonomy): Bacteria > Bacteroidota > Bacteroidia > Chitinophagales > Saprospiraceae > Saprospira. The sequence goes on from CAZOLU010000475.1 coordinate 840, forward strand.
CAAGAGTGCTAACAGGACCTGGTATTTTTGGCAGCCTCATGGTGTATTCATTTATCATCAATCTTGGCTTTCTTTATAGTCATCTAAAAAAGATACAACGACAGATTCTAGGTGCAGATAAGGTTCGAGATATTATTCAGCAATATAGTCGCATTATTAAAGCCATCGAAACCGAAACATTCAGCTCCCCTAAGTTACAACATTTGCAAAAAGCCTTGACCACCAACAAACAAAAGCTGGTCAGCGACGAGTTGGCAGATCTTGCTCGCTTGTTTAGTAGTTTAGATGCTATTCAGAATGTGGTGGGAGCCATCTTGTTTAATGGCACTTTCTTATATCATATTCATGTGCTGCAACGCTTGTTGAACTGGAAGAAAGAGCAGAGCCAAGCCCTAAAGGACTGGCTCGAGGTCATTGCTGAAATAGAGGCCTTGTCAAGCCTAGCCAACTTTGCCTATAACCATCCAGACTATCAGTTCCCCAAAATCAACAACCAATATCAAATTGAATTTAAGGGATTAGGGCATCCCTTACTAGACTCCCAAAAGCGTGTAAACAATGACATTAGCTTTGTAGAGCAGCGCTTCATTATCCTTACAGGGTCTAATATGTCGGGGAAAAGTACCTTTCTACGAGCATTAGGAGTAAATATGGTCTTGGCAACAATGGGCTCTGTCATCTGTGCTCAATCAGCCAATATTCACCCACTGCCTTTACTGGTTTCTATGCGCCTCACAGATTCCTTGGCAGATAGCGAGTCCTACTTCTTTGCAGAGGTGAAACGCCTCAAAGAAATTATGATCGCACTGCAACAGGGCCCAGCCTTTGTACTGCTTGATGAGATTCTACGAGGTACCAACTCTGATGATAAGCGAAATGGTACAATTCAGGTAATCAAAAAAATGGTTGCACAAAAGGTCATTGGTGCCATTGCTACACATGACCTCGAAGTTTGTAAAACAACAGACCAATACCCCAACTACCTTATCAACAAGGCATTTGAAGTAGAAATTCTAGATAATGAGCTACATTTTGATTATAAACTCAGAGATGGTATCTGCCAAAATCAATCTGCAACTTTCTTGATGAAAAAAATGGGGGTGATTTAAATACTCCAACAAACATTATTTACGCATTTCAATACTCACCACAACCTGTGCATGATCTGATTGCCAATTCGCAATTCGCTCATCACTCATGGTTTCATCAATCAGATGATCATTAAAAATACGAATATCTCCAATACGACCAATGTGATTAGGATTTTCACGAACCAACTCCTCACTCACCATAATATGATCTAGTGCTTCATGGTGTCCATTATGAATATGCGTATAGTAGGTATCTTCATAAGAAATACGAGCTTTGATATCTTTGGCATGGTATAGCAATACATCCCAAATCTTCAGTTTTCGATCCATTGGAAGTTGACGGAAAGGAGGATCTCCCGAAATAATCCGAGTAGTTACAGAAGTATGGGTATCGTTGAGATCGCCCATCACTACTACAGGCTCCTCTCGCCCCTTCAAGACCTCCATCAAAACCGTGCGCAAGGCAGCAGCTTCGGAAGCTCGCAAAAGAAGAGAACGCGCCTGACCTTTGGCTATTGCAAGTGGATCATATCGATCCTCTCCATCTTCCAACATTGGGCGCTTAGATTTCAGATGAGCAACAACCATAATGAATTGATGTTCTGGACTAACCTGCACCTTGCATTTGAGGATCGGACGTGAAAAGCGGGTAAACGGTACTACTAAACCGTCAACCACCAGCTGCTCTGGGAAATACTCAATCACTTCTTGCTCTACAATAGGATAGCGAGACATTAAAGCCACAGAGGGCAAGCCCTCTTTATTGCTTCCCATGGCAATATGAGCATTTTCATAATTAGGGTTGGAATAGATGACCTCACGCAAGGCATCCTCCGAAAAAACTTCCTGAAAGCCTACTATGTCTACTTTCATATTATCCAACTGCTGATTGATCCATTGTTTTTTTCGATCAAAATCGGTATGATTATATTTCTTACGACCATAAAACAAGACTTCGGGTTCTTGCAAGTTCAAGAGGTTAAAGGTAGCAATACGGATAATTTGTTTCATAGGTTTTGTAGCTTTTTAATGTGATTTAAGAGCATGTTTAAATTTCTATCTACTTGTTAAATTCCAGTCTTTTGTCCTGATATGGCGGCTTTTTTCGTTCAGGTAGCGCTGCTATCTTCACTCAAAAGAGCCTTATCTCAGTACAAAATCCAAGGAATTTAACTGCTTTTACCATAACTTTAGTCCGTGAACTTTTTGTAGATGATTGATGATCAATAAAACTGTATTTTCATCCTAAGTAATGGTCAAAAAATAAATCCCCGATTTTAATTATATTTGGTGACTATT
>CAZOLU010000476.1:0-3202 GCA_964580485.1 uncultured Saprospiraceae bacterium
GAGGCGGGCAGAAATGTGATTTTAGGAGTAGGTACGTTTGATCCGATAGCCTTATTATTTTCAGCCTTATTCATTGTTGTATTCTCCATTCCAGCCCTGATGATTTTCAACTACACCGAGCGCACATTTATTGATAAAGTGTAGCATCCTGTAAGGCATAACGTGTACACTTAGGGCTTTTGAGCCACCGCAAAGCAGCTTGTACCCCATGGCAAGGTGTTTCCTTTCCGAATTTTTTCCAACTCTTTTTGGAGTATCTCGTTATCGTAACTTCCTATTTCTGGGAAGCTTACTTTGGTGTTCTCTTTGCTAAAAAAATACCATTGTGCTGTACGAATTGCGCAAAATCTGTGAATAGCCCATAAAATCCATGATACGCTTTATGATGGGTTCCTTGTAGGCGAGGAGCCGGTTTAGGAACGTTAGTTTTTGTAGATTCTTAAAAAACTCATGAACCTTGGTATAGTAAAGAGTTTATTAATCAGATTCCCTTACTATGCATCGCAAAAATATTGTTATTACGCAATCAAATTATATTCCATGGAAAGGCTATTTCGATGCCTTACAAATTGCCGACGAATTTATTTTGTATGATGATGTACAGTATACCAAGCGCGATTGGCGAAATCGCAATAAAATTAAAACACCCCAAGGGCTGCAATGGCTCACCATTCCTGTGGAAGTCAAAGGAAAGTACTTCCAATCCATTAAAGATACGAAGGTGAGCGATGCACGATGGCGCGCCAAACATTGGAAAACAATCAAAGCAAACTATAGCAAAGCTGAGTATTTTAGGGAATTAGAAGATACAATCGCGAATTTATACACTGAAAAATCTACCTATTTAAGTGAAATCAATCATCGTTTTATTACCAATATATCTGCCTTGATGGGCTTCTCCGCTCAAGTGCGGTTTTCTTCCGAGTTTCAATTAGTAGAAGGAAAGACAGAGCGGCTCATCGATTTGTGTAAGCAATTAGGCGGTACTGATTACTACACCGGATTTTCTGCCAAGAACTATCTTGATGAAGCCCTTTTTAGGCAAGAGTCGATTCGACTACATTACTTTGATTTTACCAACTATCCTACATACCCTCAGCTACACGGTGCTTTCGAGCATCATGTCTCTATCATTGATTTATTGTTGAATGTAGGTGCATACGAGGCTCCATCTTTTTTAAAATTCACAACGCCATGAAAGTATCCGTAGTTACTACCTTATATTATTCAGAGCCATACATTAATGAGTTCTTTCAAAGAATCAAAAATGCGCTAGAGCCTCTTGTTGGAGAAAGTTATGAAGTCATTTTTGTAAATGATGGGCCTACCGATGGTTCCATTTTGAGTGTTCGCCGTCTGATTGAAAAAGCATTGCCCATGCAAGTGCAACTCATAGAACTGAGCCGCAATTTTGGGCATCATAAGGCGATGCTAACAGGCTTACGATTGGCAAAAGGTGATTTTGTGTTTTTAATCGATATCGACTTAGAAGAACCCCCAGAACTGTTTACCACCTTCTGGGAAAAGATACATGCCAACTCCGATACCGACGTAGTATATGGCATACAAACCAAGAGAAAGGGAAACTATTTCGAAAAATATAGCGGTGCTTTTTTTTATCACTTTTTTAATTGGTTTTCTGATATTAAATACCCTCATAATACTACTACTGCCCGATTGATGCGAAAAGACTATGTACAGGCAGTTTTGGAGTACCCTGAAAAGGAGCTAGAAATCTGGGGGGTGTTTGTCTTGAGTGGTTTCAATCAAGTAGAAGTGCCTGTTATAAAGGGCTATAAAGGCTCAACAACCTATTCGATTCGCCGCAAATTGTCAATGGCAATCCAAACGATTACCTCATTCAGCACTAAACCCTTATATCTCATTTTTTTACTAGGGATTGTTATGGCTGGCATCGCTAGCGCAAGCCTAATTTTTATTTTCATCAATAAACTAATCTATGGCGATGAAATAGAAGGGTGGGCAAGTATTTTAGGTTCTGTATGGATTATTGGAGGGCTACTCATGAGTAGTATCGGTGTGATAGGTCTTTATTTGTCGAAAATATTTCTCGAAGTAAAAGATAGGCCATTAACCCATATAAAATCTATATATTATAAAAAGGAATAAGTATGGAGCAGGCTCATCAAGATAAATCGTATTATGCGAATCGGTTCACCCAATTTCAGCACCCTTCGCAAAAAGTAGGCTGGAAAAATGAAGTAGCACAAAAGGCAAGGTTTGAGCAGTTTATTCCCCTGTTTCGGTCAGTATCTCCCTTTACAATCGCAGACCTTGGGTGTGGCATGGGACACTTTTATTTCTTTGTGCAAGAGGCAGGGTATCAGTCGTTTCAGTATCACGGGTACGACCGTAACGCAACCATGATTACCGAATGTGAAAAGGTTTTCTTAGCTAAAAAGCTTCGGAACGCATCGTTCAAACAGATATACCAACCAGAAGAAATAGAAATAGCTGACTATGTGATAGCAAGTGGTATTTTTAACCTCAAGTTTGATGCTACACCCGATGTATGGCAGCAAGAAGTACTGCAAACGATTCAAACGATGCATCAAAAATCGAAAAAAGGCTTTGGGTTCAATATTTTATCATCGTACTCCGACAAAGAGTACCAAAGAGAAGAACTATTCTATGCCGACCCACTCTATTATTTCAATCACTGTATTACAGCATACAGTAAAAATGTTGACTTACTGCATAGCTATGGGCAATATGATTTTACCATTTTAGTGCACAAATCATGAAGGCTGGCTACATATACATTTTGCTCACCATACTGTTAACCTCTTACGGTCAGCTTGTGCTCAAATGGAGAATGGTAAAATACCCTACAATGCCTGAGAGTTTCTATGAAAAAATCAGTTGTTTCGTGAGGTTGGTAATGGATCGTCATTATTTCCAAAAGCGTTTAAATCGGGCAGAGATTATCGTGATTTATAAAAAGCTATCGGTATAATACATGAAAAATTATATCCCCTTCAATTTACCTTACCTCACCGGAAAAGAAGCGCATTATATGTACGATGCCGTGTACGATGGACACCTCTCTGGCAATGGCAAGTACACGAAGCAGTGCCAGCGGTTTTTTCAGGAGCGCTTTGGTTTTAAAAAATGCTTGCTGACCACCTCGTGCACCGATGCGCTCGAAATGTGTGCGTTATTGCTCGATATCCAACCCGGC
>CAZOLU010000477.1:0-3186 GCA_964580485.1 uncultured Saprospiraceae bacterium
AGATTATTCTGATTCTAGCGATTGGGGCGGTGGTAGCTCTGGCGGTGGCGGCGCATCGGGGAGTTGGTAATTAAAATATTAGAAAACAATAACAGAGATGAAGGAAAAAATTAGTTTTTTATGCATAATACTAATACTGGGGATAGTAGTCTTAAAGGCACAAAATATTCCCAAAGCTCCTGCGAAATATACTCCCATCAATGACTTTGCAGATCTACTTTCAAAAACTGAAGAAGAAACCCTAACAAATCAATTGGGAAAATATGAAAAAGCACAAACCACTCAAATTGTTGTAGTTACCATCAGCAGTTTGGAAGGGACTACTATTGAAAACTATGCTAATCAGCTCTTCAACCAATGGGGAATTGGTCAAAAGGGTGTAGATAATGGGCTGTTGTTACTTGTCGCCAAAAATGATCGACAAATGCGCATCGAAACTGGCTATGGTGTAGAGGCTTATCTTACAGATCTCGAAGCAGGACAAATTATTGAGAATATCCTCAAACCCAATTTCCGAAAAGAGAAATTTGGAGTTGGGATAGAATTGGCGATTGGGGAAATATTAAAAGAACTGGGCGAATCTGATTTTAAACCTATTTTAGCAAGTCGTCGCAAATTTTGGTCGTATCGAAGTTGGCTAGAAATTTTTAGTTTCCTCTTTTTGATAATACAGTTCTTCCTAGCTGGTATTTTTCTTAAAAATGAGGATCACGTTTCACCGTCAACCGTAGTTAGAATCATTAGTATATCTTATTTCATATTTATCTTATTTTTAAATGATATCAGAGATCCTGTTGTCGCTACTTGGGTGTTGCTGGCTGTAGTTCTCCTGGTTTTGATGCTTTATCTAGCGATTGGAAGGGTAATTTGGATGCAAGTGGGAATGAAGTATATAGCTTTATTGCTAGTTGCATTTATACTGTCTGGCTTACTGACTGCTACCTTACTTATTTTTATTTCTTTAATTTATGATGGAATTACGGGAGCTGATCTTAAAAGTTATGTTTTTGTCTTACGGATGCTTTGGGGGCTGATGACAGTTGTTACTAGCCTATATCTCCTGTTTTCGGGGAAAATGGAAGAAATGATAACCTCGGGTATGTTTTCTGGTGGAGGTGGAAGTGGCTCTTATTCTAGTAGTGGAAGTTCTTCTTACAGCAGCAGTTCTAGTAGCTCTAGCAGTTGGGGAGGTGGTAGCTCTGGTGGTGGTGGAGCTTCAGGGAGTTGGTAGGTCTTTTAAGACCCGAAAAATTGGAGTTTAATATATCCTGAGCACTTTCCAATGTTATTGGGCAAGGCTTGGGAAGCAAAAGTATTAACCTATGGATCAGGAAAAAGTAATAGCACTAGCAAAATCTTCAGACATCAGTAGTGTGTTGTTGGCCTTTGAGTTGAATGAGAGCTTGGGCTTAGCAACTCCTTTGAATCTTATTGATGAGCGGATCAAGATTATGGAAAATTGTACTTTAGAGGTACACGTAAATACCAATCGTATGTTTGTACGAGAAACGGGGCGCGAATACTCGCAGGCAGAAGCTGATGAGATGAGAGCTTTATTGATGGATCTAAATCCTCACTTTTATCAATTTCCCTTTGTTGAGGCTTTCTTAACTCAACGCTACAATATTGATATCGTATTTACTTTTTAGAATTTAGCTTCTCCTATTGAGTTGCTAATACATCAATGAGGTGCATTGTCTTGATAGGCAATTGTTTATTCTCAATATAGCCCTGCAAGTGCATAAGACAAGACCAATCGGCAGAAACTAAGTATTCCGCTTGGGTACTAATGGCATGCTCCACCTTTTTTTCACCCATTGCAGCAGAAATAGGTTCAAATTTTACAGCAAAAGTTCCTCCAAAACCACAACACTGTTGCTGATCGGGTAGCTCCAAAAGCTCTAGCCCTTTTACCTGAGCAAGCAACTGTCGAGGCTCTTCCTTGATTTTACATTCTCGCAGCGCAGCACAAGCATCATGATAGGTAACCTTATGAGGAAAGCTTGCTCCAAAATTGGTATAGCCTAGTTGGTTGACTACAAAATCGGTAAATTCATAAATTTCAATACCTTCATAAATGCTTTGGAGTTCCTCATCTTGAATATCTAGATCGCTCATAAAATTGCGAACATAACCCACGCAGGAGGAGGAGGGGCAGACAATCGGGCAATTGAGCTGATGCATATCTTTGATCCATTTTTCGCCCACCTTTTGGGCTTCAGCCCAAAAACCACTATTAAAAGCAGGCTGCCCACAGCAAGTCTGTTTTGGATTATAATCTACGGCACAGCCAGCTTGCCGCAAAAGCCTAACCATATTTACAGCTGTATCGGGGAAAAGTTGGTCGATAAAACAGGGAACAAATATTTGGATATTTTTCATATCATACAGAAACGCTCGGCTCAATAAAAAGCCCCACTTCAGATTTCCAAAATGGGGGTATTTCAGACCCTAAGTTAAATATATTTTTCGAGCATAGGAACCTAAACTGCTTTAATTTGAGTTGGGCAAGTGATCCCAAGGCCGATTGTCCATATAGTTCTGACGGCAAGCCTTCTTCTCCTCATCTGTTTTAGCATTTTTGATGCATTCTTGAAATCGATCACAAAGCTGCGAAAGCTCACGGCAACCTTCCATACATTTGTCATAAGCCTTGGTGGCATTAGCTCCACTACCAATCTTATCGCTATTTTGTGAAGCATCTAAAATCTTTTCACAACGACTTTGGCATTTCTGAACGGGATCTTCCATAGTAGCCGAAGGTGCTGCTTTAGAGCGGCTAGGAGCTTCACTGTTCAAACTTGCTTCCAAGGCCGCCAGTTCTGCTTTTAATACGGCAGATTGATCCACCACCTCAGCTTCAGCCTCTAATTCTGCATCCATAGCAGCTTCTGCTTCTTCATGGACTTTTTCTTCCGTCATGGCTTCTTTCGGAATTTCTTTAGTTTTGGGACTGTCAGGAGTACTGTTGCAAGCTACTGCAAGACTCAAAATAGCCATTGCAAAAATGGCAAAACTGTTTTTTAATACCTTACTCATAGTAGTTGTTGAATTTGATTGTTTATAAAAATTACAAACTTGTGGAGTTGTTTGATAATTCAAATTTCAAAACTTTAAGTGATATAAAATATGAGTTAGGTCAATTTTGAAAGTGATTAAACTTAGTAAACATGAATCATCCCTTAT
>CAZOLU010000478.1:0-3181 GCA_964580485.1 uncultured Saprospiraceae bacterium
TATTTGTTCAAGTTGAACTTTGCAAATTTCTTCTTGAACTTATCAATACGTCCAGCAGTATCTACAAATGTCATCTTACCAGTATAGAAAGGGTGTGATGCACTTGAGATTTCCAATTTTACCAAAGGATATTCATTACCATCTTCCCAAGTGATATTTTCTTTGCTAGGAGCAGAAGAACGTGTAAGGAAAGCATAATCTGTAGAAATATCTTTGAATACAACCATACGATAGCTCTCAGGATGGATATCTTTCTTCATGATCTATATTGTATTTATAAACGATTTTGATGATATGCTAATAGCATGCTTTTAATTCAAGCGACTGCAAAGATAGTGATTTGAAGTAAAAAAACAAATAATGTGATTGCTTTTTATCGAAGCTGACTTAATTCATCCCGAATTATTCGAATCTCACCATTCAACTCATTCAATTTGTGCTCTTCATCATACAACTCTAGCATCAGCTCGTTGCGGGTTTTGAGTAATTTTCGATAAGATTTATCGAGTAGATGGGAGTCTAACTTACTTTCAGCTCTAATTTTATCTGAGGCAGATTGTACAATATCCTCAATTCGGATTTTGTAGGCATTACCATCTTCAACTAGATCCTGATGTGCTTGGTCATAACGATTTTGAATTTCTTTAATTTCAGCATCAAGTTGATCTCTCATTTGCTCTAGTTGAATTTGAATTTGCTGAGCCATTGCATTGATTTCTTCTGCTGTGCCTACTTGTTGTTGTTTCCAGTGCTCTAGGCTATTGATTTTTTGTTCAGGGCTATTGCCTGGAATTTCAGCGTAGGGGGCAACATTTTGTAAAGTATCTAAAAACTTAGTGCGGATTTCTCGAATTTCCTTAGCTTCCAAACGCATCAACTCTCTCGCTTTTTGATCTTGCATTTTGATCTGATAAGCTTCTTTGGAGAGTTCGGTTTGGATTTTTTGATTTGTCTCTCTTACATTTTGACCATAAGTACGCTTAAAATTCTCCTCTTTTTTACTCTTAACTTGTTCCAAAATATTGAGCTCCGTCTTAATTTCTTGCAAACGCTTTTTGAGTTTTACTCTTTTTGTAAAAAGCCCATACTGCTTATCTTCGAGGTGGCGACGGCGTTGGCCTTTCGTTAGAGCCATATTCCCCTGAATCTGCTCAATCCCTTTACTCACCTGTTTTCTGGCAAAACCAAGTACTTTACGCCCCGCAGTAAAAAAGAAAGGTACCAAAGCCATGATGATAAAAAGTGGGTTGCTCACAATCCACCAAAGCGTTCGAGGAATGAGCATCAGCAGTTCGCCAAGTACTTCAAAAGCAGTGAGCATGCTAAATCCTTCGGAAAAAATGCCAATAAAAAACACAAAAGCAATGATGACGGCTAAGACAATACCTCCAAACTTTGCTAGGTTTAATAGGAGACCACCCACTTTTTTATATTGCCCCAAGGTCTGATTCCAGAAAGTTTGACTAACTCTTTGAGAAGATGCCAAGGCACCTCCCTGTATTGGTTTAGGAGCTGCAAGCTTGAGCTCTTGGATAGCTTTACTTACCGCAACTTCATACCAATTCTTTTTCAAAGAATCTCCCATATTCAATACCTTAGAGGGAAGGGGGCGGTCAATGAGCAACAATGGACTGTTGATAAAAGTGCTACCCCATATCTCGGCCGAAATGCGCTGTTTGGGGTCTTTATGACCTTGAATAAAGGTGCGGTCAAATAATTGCTGAAGGTCTTCATCGAGTTCTTCAAACTTGCGATGAGGAGGGGGAATAATAGAAAATAGTGCCTCATTTTCTTGGTGAACATAGAGCCCGTGGTGAATCTTATCCCCCAAGGAAACCAAATTATCGTAGGGTGGCACTGCACTTGCTGCAAAGGGGTGAATCCCTAGCAAAAGCCGATAGAAAATAACTGCCATACTAAATTCATCCCAGCTTTTCTCAATAACTGTTTCCCCTGGCCGTACACCTTCATAGTATTCTGCTGGAGTGTATTCTGGAGTAACTACTGTCGCAGGAAACTTGGTCTGCCCATTTTCGATAACCTCAATCGAATCCATATCCACAATAGATACTAGGCCATTGCTATGAATCAGAATATTATCCGGCTTGAGATCCACCAACACATATTTGCCCGTAGCATGAATTTGATGAATAGCTGCTGCAATATTGTAGCAAACCTTCATGCGTAAACGCATCGAATCCTCATGCCCAAAAGCCAAGCGTTGCCAAGCCGAACCCAAGTGTTTAGGAAGGCGTGGAGAACACAAAACCTCTAGTTTTTCACCAGTAGCCTTAGGCATAATGAACCCTACAAACTGACCTTTCTCATCATAAAGCGATTGCTCCACCCAGATAATAGGCTGATGGTCGGGATTATACTCAAACTGAGGGCGATTCTCAACCATGTAGTTGATCTTCTCTTCCCGTTGTTGATCTTTGCGTTTGTGCGCATGGAATATTTTAGCCACATGATTCACATAACGAGCTGGGCTCTGAATATGGAATAGGCCTCCTTCACCCCCTCCTGCAAAAGGCTTCTCATCAAGAAGTACCGCCTCATTTGTTCCTCGTATGTAAAATTGTTGGGCCATATGTTGTCTGTCCGTTTAGGACTTCTTTGAGTGCATTGAGCGGTTTGATTTTTAGCTATTTTCTTTTTCAAGGATACTGACTTCCTTGGTACGAACACACAAAATCATAGTTTTATCATCAATTTCGTGTTTAAATTGTTTGGTTCCTGCAGTTAGGAAGCTGCTCCAGAGTTGATTGATTTCTTCTTGGCTCTTGGCCTCTTCATAGAGCTTGCGCAATCCTGGAACATTGGGCTCGAAAAATCGAGGGAAAGGACGGTTGGGGTCCATATATTTTTGAGTTTCTTCGTCAAAAATATTACACTCAAAAGCTGCTTTTTCACAACCATCACTCAATAATGCAAAGCCACGAATATTACCTGTTTGAATATTGGTACCAATGTATTGCTCAATACCTTCGGGAGTCCAAATGCCAGAAGTAATAAATACCGTTTCATTGGCTTCATTTCCTCGGAAAGGGGTGATCAAGGCCAACCATTCAGCTGGTTTCACCGAATATGCTGCACGACCATCGCCAATATGTACCGTGAGTAAAGCATGAGGGGCATAAAGTGTAGCCAATACCGTACAACCCAAATCAGAGAGCTGATA
>CAZOLU010000479.1:0-1336 GCA_964580485.1 uncultured Saprospiraceae bacterium
GGGCCTAGCTTTTGCGATTCTATTTTGAAAAACGTTTTATTCTCCTAGGAATCTTTTACTTTTGTGTTTGCAGTTTTGAAAAACCTATGTTTAGAAAAAATATCACATTAACATTCATTGTAGTTGTTCTATGGTTTGGAGGGCAAGATGCTCTTGCTCAAGTTGAACCAAGAGCCACGGTGCAGGATTCTATCCCTCAAGATTCTATGCAGCTTTCTGATGAAGATGAGCGAAATCGACCTTTGGGAGATACCACCAGCGTTTTTTGGCGTTGGGGGCAAGATGGGGAAGTTTGGGAAGGCATAGATACTAGCCTTCAGGATTTTGAATATCCTCACTGGCAGCATGGTCGGCAATCTTATGGATATTATAGCGGATTGGGGAAGTTGGGAACGCCTTTACAGCCTTTACTTTGGGCACCTACTGTGCGGCAGGGCTTCCGAGTAGGAATGGATAATCTAGCTCCTTATCGCCTTCGTTTGGAAGACATCAAGGGCTATAGTATCGGCCGCAGGCGGCCTTTTACCAACCTCTATTTCTCGATGATCGACCTGCAAAACACTGTTATTCGTTCTACCTTTGCACATCAAGCCTCTCCAAAATTCTATTATAGCCTACAATATGGTGTCCTCAACTATATTGGTTATTTCAACGGGCATCGCTCTCGGCATGAAAATTTAAGCGTACATCTTAGGTATCAAGCTCAAAAATATACTGCTAATTTTTATTTGATTAGCAATGGGAATGACCAAAGCGAAAACGGAGGAATCCTTAGCGATACCCTCAATTCGGTCATTCAGCCTTTTCTACAAACACAGCCAGTTGCTCTAAATGTCAATACCGAGGGCTGGCCCAAACATGAAAATCGCCATCAACAATTTGTGTATCAACACAGCTGGCAAAATGTGAAAGTAGATACAACAGGCAAAAGCAACGCAGCCAATCTAAAATTGGAGCATCAGTTGAGTTTTGAAAATAATCGCTATAAGTATTTTGATAAAGATCCCGACTCTGCTGTATATCGAAGCTTCTTTGTGAATAGCAGAGGGCTACGACATTATGTACTGCATCAAGAATTGAAAAATGAGTTGAGCTATACACAGGCGTTGAGCGGAAATCTAAGTCGGGCTGCACTCATCTTTAGGGCTTTTGTGGCACATCGCTATCACTGGGTAAACCTAGAAGCTACCAGTTTCAATGTACAAAATATTGTTTTTGGGGGATCCTTGTATGAGCAACTTGATGGGCCGCTGAATTTTCGGGCAGATGCAAGTGCCAGTACTTCACGCAATGGTTTAGACCTATGGATTAAGGGGCATTTGGACTATCGCTTGCA
>CAZOLU010000479.1:1346-3167 GCA_964580485.1 uncultured Saprospiraceae bacterium
GGTTGAGTATTGAGGGCTGGACCCTCTTTCAACGCTATGAGCCTAGCCAACTGAGCAGAAACTTGTATCTCAATAGAAATTTATTTTGGGAGAACAACAATCTTGTTCAGGTTCAAGAGTTTAGCTTATACGGGCGTTTGCGATGGCCGAAATGGGGAGGGAGCTTCTTGCTGAGCAACCATACCATTAGCAATCCGATTTATTTCGATAGCCTTGCTTTAGCGCAGCAATACAATGGTAGCGCTAATATTTTACAGATGCAGTTGAATCAAAATCTAAACTTAGGTGTTTTCCATTTAGATAATGAAGTGATTTGGCAGCAAGTATTGGCTGGGGCTGATGTTTATCGCTTACCACAATTGTTGTTCAGGCATCAACTGTATTATGAGGGTCGACCTTATAAAACGGTTTTTATGCGTGCGGGGACTACCTTTAGGTATATGACGGCATTTAATACCAATGCATACTTTCCACTGACGGGGCAATTTCATCTACAAGATGATCAGACCCTCAGTTTTTATCCAGTGCTGGATTTATTTTTGTCGGTCAAAATTTGGCAACTGCGCTTTTTTGTGAATGCGGAGAACTTAACCTATTACTTGTGGGGGCAGCAAAATTATTATGAGGCGGCTTTCTACCCTCAACCCAATTTCATTATTAGGATAGGAGCTTCTTGGCAGTTGTTTGATTAGATGCTTGTACAAGGGGTGAAAACCCTTGGCTGCGTCAAATTTCGGAATGCCATAGCTGGTTTTCATGAATCGGCATAGCGCTGTGTAGCCCCTTGCCCCGAAGGGGTGAGCAAAGCTGCCCCAAAGGGATGCCCTTGGCACGAAGGGCGAAACATAGCGACTGCCTATTGGCAGGCCCCAAATAAAAAATATGATACAGAGGATTTTCAGTCTAAGGTCTCAACGTCTAGCAATCTCAAAATCTCAAAATCTCAAAATATGAACAATCAATCAAGACGCGATTTTATAAAATGGATGGGAGCGATTAGTCTAGGTTTTTCAGGCTTACAAACTTTTGCTCAGCAGCTAAATTCGGTAGAAGAAGGTAGTTTGGAAAGTTATGGTTTTGGTCCTTTACGCAATTATGACAAGATTATGCGCTTGCCCTCTGGCTTTAGTTATAAGGTGATTGCTAAAAAAGGAACCCCAATGGATGATGGTTTGCTTTTACCTGGTCGGGCTGATGGAATGGGAGCTTTCTCAGGAAAAAATGGAAAAGTGATTTTGATCCGGAATCATGAGAATATGCCTAGGAATTTGGTGGAAAGTCCATTTGGAGAAAAAAATGAATTGTTATCGAAATTAAAGAGAGCCAAGTTTTTTGATTATGGTTATGGAAAAACGCCACATATTGGAGGAACCACTACTTCTGTTTATAATGAGGATACCCAACAGGTGGAAAAAGTTTTTATGTCATTAATTGGGACTTCTCGAAATTGTGCGGGAGGAATGACTCCTTGGGGGTCTTGGATTACCTGTGAAGAGGATTTTAGAAATAAAAATGATCAAAATGAAAAAGCCCATGGGTACAATTTTGAAGTGCCAGCAACAGATTATGTAAAGGTGAAATACCCGATTCCTTTGCGTGCTATGGGGAAGTTTAACCATGAAGCAGTTTGTGTAGACCCTAAAACGGGGATTGTATATCAGACAGAGGATCGACATGAGGGCTTGATTTATCGTTTTATTCCCAAGAAAAAGGGGGTATTACACATGGGAGGGAAGTTGCAAGCCTTGGCTTTTGTTTGGAAAAAGTCGATGGATACTAGACATTGGGAAAATCATGATACCCTTAAAATTGGAACTCAGT
>CAZOLU010000480.1:0-3150 GCA_964580485.1 uncultured Saprospiraceae bacterium
TGAGCTGCGTCTTTTTTTGTTAATAGTTAGGCTTAATGGCCTGCCAATCTAGTTTGACTTGAGGGGGAAAAGGCTTGAGGCTGTCTGGAATTTGATAGCCAAAGACTTGGGGATCGAGTACCAGCCTTTTAAGGCTTGGAAGCTGGCCAATCCAATTAGGAAGTTGCGTTAAATTGGGGTTTTTAGATAAATCTAAAACTTCTAGAGCTTGTAAGTGTATGAGTGTAGCGGGCAATTCCTGCAATTGGTTATCATGCAATTGCAAAGATTTTAACTTTTGTAATTGCCCTAGACTTTCTGGTAAAGCTTGTAGTCGATTGTATTTGAGGCTAAGGCTGCGTAGATTCTGAAGATAGGCAATATCAGCCGGTAGCTCTTGCAAGTAAAGATTGTGCAACTCTACAATCCCTACTCGCCTAAATAAACCAATTTCTCTTGGAATTTCAGGCATCCAGGTATCTTCAATGCTCAGGGCTAATACCATTCCTAATGGGATGAGCAGGTTTTCCATCTTCGCCTCATTCCATCCCCCTAGCCGAGGTTGCAGCTTTGCTACTTCAAAAATGGCCTTTAGGCCGTTTTCTATGGGGCTGAGCTCTACTCCACTGCTTTCTGCTAGTATAAGTGCCAGTTGCATTTGCCCCTTATCGCCAGTGAGCAAAAGTTGTCTTATCTTTTCCAAGTCTGATTCTTGAGAATCTTTTGTCATGCTGCCTTGTTTTTTATAAATTTACGCATTCTTTGACAATTTATCATGTTTTATCTCTCTTCAGACAAATTACAAATTCGATGTTAAGGGATTATTGGCGCCGCGCTGCGAAACCCCTTGCCCCAAAGGGGTGAGCGAATAGCGAAGCTGAGAGGGCTTGTGGCAAGTGCCACAAAAGCTATGGCAAAATAACATAGCGGACGAAGCCTCTGGCGTAGTGCCCCAAATAAAAAAATAAAGTAGAAAGATAAAAAGTAATATGTGGATCGACCAAGCTTGCGTCTCATTACACATTACTTCCTGTCACACTACAGCATCTAAAAAATCTCTAAGTCTAGCGTCTCCTAGTCTGAAGTCTAAATTACAGTCTAAAAATCTATTGATCTAAAGATCTCACAATCTAAAAATAACCATGGAAAAAAAGCGAATTCTTTCGGCGATTCAACCCACGGGGGAAGTACATATTGGAAACTATTTTGGTGCGGTGCAGAATTGGGTGCGCTTGCAGGAGGACTATCATTGCACTTATGGAGTGGTGGATTATCATGCGATGACCATGCCTTATGAACCTAAAAAGCTGAAGGAGAACACATGGAATATTATTTATAGTCTAATTGCAATGGGGGTAGCCCCTGAAAACTTGTTCATCCAGTCTTTGGTACCAGAGCATGCAGAATTGAGTTGGATTTTAAACTGTTTTTGTTCTTATGGGGAATTGACGCGTATGACGCAGTTTAAGGATAAGAGCCAACAATCTGCGGAAAAAGATAAGGATGCCTTTATTTCTGCGGGTTTGTTTGATTATCCCGTGTTGCAGGCTGCGGATATTTTGATTTACCGTGCAGACTACGTGCCGGTGGGTAAGGATCAGGAACAGCATTTGGAATTGACTCGAAATATTGCCAATCGTTTTAATAATGCAGTGGGTAAAGAATATTTTGTTTTGCCAGAGGCTTTGTTTACGGAAGCTCCTAAAATCCGATCATTAGCGGCTCCTGAGCGTAAGATGAGTAAGAGTTTGGGAGAGAAGCACTACCTTTCTGTTTTTGAGGAGGAGAAACGTTTGCGTAAAAAGGTAGGTTCTGCGGTTACAGACTCTGGGGATGTGCAGGGTACTGGTGAAATGAGCCCAGGTGTGGAAAATCTGTTTACAATCATCAAGGCTTGTGGACATAGGGAGGTACATGATCAGTTGTTGGAGCAGTATCATGATGTGAATATAAAGTTATCTTATGCAGACCTGAAAGCTGCTACTACGGATGCTTTACTGGATTTGTTGACACCTTTCAAGGAAAAACGTGCTGAAGTACATGCCAATCGTAAAGAGATAAAAAATCAGATTAAGCAATCTTCTTATGAGATCCGTAAGCGTGCGCAGGAAACAGTCAAGCAGGTAAAGGAGTTGAGTGGCCTATCAAATGTGCGGTTTTAGGTTTATTTAGGTATCACACATTCAGCCATAGATATAAAAAAGGGGCTTTAGCCCCTTTTTCCACTCATACAGAGTATGAGACAACAATAGAAAGACCTACACTTAACTGACTGAAAGAACTTGTTTGCTAAAAGAGCCGACCTAAAAGCTCTTTTAAAGAGAGCACTAATGTATTCTATTGTTTCTAAGACCATTCAAAGATACAATAGTCGATTGAATTTTCACAACAAAATGACACTTTTTTGATTAAAAACATAAAGTAAAATTAAGTAAAATACCCAAAGTTTAACCTTTTTGGTAATAAAAAAATAAAATAACTACATGAAAATCATATGTATTGGACGTAATTATGCAGATCATGCTGCAGAACTCAACAACCCTGTGCCAAAAGCACCTTTAATTTTTATGAAACCAGATACGGCACTACTTAGGGAAAACAGGGATTTTTATTATCCAGATTTTACTAAGGATATCCATTATGAGGTGGAGGTAGTTTTAAAAATCAAGCAACACGGCAAACATATTGAGCCTCAGTTTGCTCACAAATACTACGACCAAATTAGTCTAGGCATTGACTTTACTGCTCGTGATATTCAGACCAAGTGTAAGGAGCAGGGACATCCTTGGGAAATTGCAAAAGGCTTTGATCATTCTGCTGTAATTGGGGAGTTTTATCCTAAAGAAGAGCTTTTAGACCAAGAAGGACATTTGTGTTTCTCTCTAAAAAAGAATGGCCAAGTAGTTCAGGAAGGTGATACTCGAAATATGTTGAGCTCTTTTGATCAGTTGGTTTCTTATGTTTCTAAATATTTCATGCTCAAAAAAGGGGACTTGATTTATACTGGTACGCCTAAGGGGGTTGGTTCCATAGCTGTAGGTGATGATTTGAGGGGATTTATTGGTGAACGAGCGTTATTTAGTTGTAAAATAAAATAGTAGCCATCTTTATAGTGGATAAATGAAAAAGCCCTAGCTCGAAAATATCGAGTCTAGGGCTTTTTTTATCTCA
>CAZOLU010000481.1:0-2399 GCA_964580485.1 uncultured Saprospiraceae bacterium
TGCGGCTTTTTTCGTCCTTTCCTCGCCTTTGTAGCTAAGGCTACAAGGTTGCGGGAGTTCTTAAAATCCATCAAAACTATACTCTAAAATCCATCAGCTACTTATGTTACAGAGTACTAAACCCCAGATCATAAATCTTAATTTATACAACTATGAGCAACTTGAATAAGCATTTTGAAACTGTAGAGGAAGGAATCCGTATGTTGGAAATTGATCCTGCTGATGCCCGTGGTCAGAAAGAAGGACAATGGGACTTTGACCGAGGCTCTGCTAAAGTAGCAGTAGGAGTTACTTCTACAGATCGTTTCCCTAACGGATATTTCTACGTGTCTTCTATCGTTATGGAAACTAAAGATGTGGCAGAAGATAAAATGCCAGAATTGTACAAACAACTATTGGAATTGAACGCTACCTTGGTCAATATGCGCTTTGCGTTCAACAGAGATGTCATTTTTCTGATCTCTAATCGAGATGCCAATGGACTTGATCCCCAAGAGGTGGCTATCACCATCAATGAATTAAGCTATTATGCGGATATGTTAGATGATCGCTTGCAAGAGGAGTTTACGACTAAAAAAGAAGCTTAGATATACAAGCCCCCTCCAGGGGGCTTACCTATTTTATCTTCCTTGCCAACAGTCCATTGAATTTTTGATGCTTTAGTATGCGTTATTCGCTTCTGCTTTTCTTCCATTTAATCCCTACACTTATTCTTGCTCAAACTCCGGTTGTTTTTGTGCAGGATGTTGAAATTCAGGGAAATAAAAAAACCAAGAAGCTAGCGATTTTAAGTTATCTAGACTTTGAAATTGGCGATAGTATAGAATTACAGGCACTCCTGCCAAGACTTAGGGAAAATGAACGCTTAATCATGAACTCCCGACTGTTTACCAAAGCGACTTTTAATATCTCTAAATGGGAACAGCAGCAGGTTACACTTAAACTAGAAGTAGAAGAAAACTGGTATATCTTCCCCATTCCTGTGGTAGAACTGGCGGATCGTAATTTCAATGTATGGTGGCGAGATTTTAACAAAGATCCTAGGCGTATCAATATAGGTTTGTGGACTTATTGGCGCAATCTAACGGGCTATAATGATCGACTTAGGTTGGTGACGCAATGGGGCTTTATCCGAAAGTTTGAGTTGGATTATGAGTTCCCCCCTTTAAGTCAGAAAAAACCACTCGGATTTGGGTTCAATGCATTGTATTCTGACAATAAAGAATCTGCCTACACTATAGATTCTAATACCTTACAATTTTACAGGCAGCTGAATAGCCCTATTCGGCAGTACCAACGTCTTCGTTTTAGTATTCGGGCTGAGTTTAGGCAATCGCTTTTTGACCGACACCGTTTGGAACTTTTTTATAAAGATCTTCGAATTAGTGATACTTTAGCACAGCTCAACCCTGATTTCTTTTTAAATGCTGCAACTCGACAGCAATCTTTGGTATTAGATTATGAGTACCGTCGAGATCGAAGAAATATCATATCCTACCCTTTAAAGGGACATTATATTCAGTTTAATATTCTAAAACGAGGACTAGCTGCTTTTCAGGACATCAATCAGTTGTGGTTTACCCTAAGAACAGAATACTATCAGCCTATCGCAAAAAAATGGAATGCTGCGCTAGTTATGGAGGGGCGTTTTTCAGCGATTCGCCACCAACAACCTTTTTGGCAACAGGAAGCTTTAGGCTATGGTGAAACTTATATTAGAGGTTACCAGTATTATGTAATCAATGGACAAGATTATGCCTTTTTGCGGTCGGATCTCAATTTTAAGCTATTTGATTGGAATATTCCGCTTTTTAAAGAAGCTACTACTGCTTATACTCGGAGTTTACCACTCAAGATACACCTCCGCTATCATCTTGATTGGGCTTATGTATGGGATCGTTATTATCAGCAGCAGGGAGTTTTAGCAAATCAATTGCTTTGGGGATAGGGCTAGATCTAGGACTCTACGATTATAATTTTGTGACACAGATTGAGTATACTATCAATAAACTTGGAGAAAAAGCTGTATATTTGGGGCTCAAGTTCGATTTTTAATTATGAACATAGGTATTTACAGTAGATTTTTAAAAGATGAGGATGTTGAAGTGGTTCAACACCTTTTTGATGAGTTGGGAAAACGCTCCGATTTTAGATTAAGCATCTTTCGGGACTATCACGATTCTTTCAAGGGGCGTTTGAAGATAAAAAATTCTTTTGACGTATTCGCCGATTATTTTGAACTCAAGCAACAGCAGATCGACTACTGTATTACCTTGGGTGGAGATGGTACTATTCTAGATGCCGTTACGTTTATTCGTTCTAGCCAAGTACCAATTATGGGAATCAACCTTGGTAGATTGGGGTTCCTAGCTATGATTGAAAAACATCGGATTGCCGAA
>CAZOLU010000481.1:2409-3135 GCA_964580485.1 uncultured Saprospiraceae bacterium
TATGCTGGAACAAAGGGCTTTTGTAACCGACACCCGTACTTTATTACAATTAGAATCCTCAGAACCACTTTTTGGGGATACCAATTTTGCGCTGAATGATTTTACCATACTCAAACGGGATACCTCTTCCATGGTAATTATTCATACCTATGTGAACGGGGAATTTTTAAACTCTTATTGGGCCGATGGTATTATTATTGCCTCACCCACAGGATCTACGGGTTATTCTTTAAGTTGTGGGGGACCCATCATCTTTCCACGATCTGGCAATTTTATCATCACTCCAGTGGCTCCTCACAATCTCAATGTTCGACCTATCGTTTTGTCGGATGATGTAGTCATTTCTTTTGAGGTAGAGGGGCGAGCGAAGCATTTTTTGTGTACCCTCGACTCCCGTTATCGATCTATCACTGCAGAATGTCAGTTGGCGGTACGAAAATGTGATTTTCAGGTCAATTTGCTTCGCCCACAAGACCGAAACTTTTTATATATGATTCGGGAAAAACTGCATTGGGGCATAGACTCTCGCAATTAGTCATCACGTTTTAATAGCTAAGGTGTTCATTTGCCTATTCTTGATACAACAAAATTAGATTTTACTCGTTGATTTTAGATGGAAGCTCCGATTTCCTCTTTTCATAAAAATTCTGCCTATAGCACCACACTTTACACCTAATTTATATATTGAAAGATTTTATTGAAATTGCCTAAGAGGCAAATTATTTG
>CAZOLU010000482.1:0-3132 GCA_964580485.1 uncultured Saprospiraceae bacterium
CTCTTCCGCTTTGATTTCGGCTAGTTTTTCGGCATAGCGTGTAGCCTGCTCTAACACCCAGGCGTTCTCCCGATTTTTCATGGACTTTATTTTTTGTTGCGTGTTTGAATAACTTAACTAAAGCATAAGACTTCATTTCATTAGTACAATATGATGCCAAATTCTTCATTAAGATGCTTTTTTCTTCTGATTAAACTGATTTTCAAGAAGATTTAATTGTTTTTCCAACAACTCCACCATACGTTCCAAGGCAGTTACTTGACCTTTTAAGGCATCGATTGTTTCATTTTTATGCTCTAACTGTTGTGTTAAATTTTCTAGCTCTCCATCTTGGGGTATAGACATCTCTGATTTCCACATTTTATCTTCTCCCATTAGCAACCAACGTTCATTTAAATCGGGTAGCGCTTGGAGGATAGAGCAAATAATATTGGCAGAGGGGCTAGAACCTCTCACGATAGAAGCAATTGTAGAGGGTTTCTCCTGAATACGCTCAGCAAACTTTCGTCTTGAAATATCTAAAGCTTCACAGATTAAATCGATACGGTCTCCTACTGTTTGCATGTTTAGTTGATTTAGTGGTTTTTAGGATCAGGCAGTCTGCTTATTTTGTCCCTTTGTGTTGCAGATTTGCCCTGTTGTTATTGAGTTACATTCTTAATACGTTACAAACTTACAATTTATTTTATAAAATATCAACTTTTTTGTACAAAATTTAAATCAAATTAAACTTTTTATAGTTTAAATACTGTATTTATCGAGCTTTTAGCAATGCTTAGCTTTTTTTCATTTTTTTTTAATGATGCCTCAATACTTAATTTTTAATAAAATTAATGAAGGTGCTGCATGATATATTGCTCACGAATCAACAAAGTTGTGTCAAATTTCAACCAAATGATCAAATCTTTAGCTGTTTCTACTCTTTGCTCATACCACCGGTGGGGCAATAGTTGGGCACGAATAACGGCTTGCTGTGGAGAATATACTTCATCTATTACAGTTAAAAGCTGCTTGCGTCTTCCCAGGGGTTGTGCTCGCCAGCGCAGCTGGCGGCGAATTCCATCTAACTCACACTCTTCACAGCCTTCTATTAAATCATAGGTGCAAGCCGAAGGTATAAAAAAGCTTTTCATACTATCAATAGGTGCACGTGTTGACCAAGCTTTCAGATACTTTTGGGTCTGATGTTTCAATGCAGCTTCTTCATTTACATGCACATGTGCCGCCCCCCCCTCAGATAATAGTAAGTACCAACTGTATACCATTCCGAATAATAATATGGCAATTAACATTTCTTTCATAGTTTTGAAGGCTTTAAATGAGCAATTTTGTGCATAAGCTAAGGTGGAAAAAAGTGGGAATTTAAAGCCACTGCTCTAGATGCCCCCTTCATCTAAGGTTGTTCTACTCTTTGGATTTTATCTAATTTAAGAATTTGTAGGGAAAAGAACTTGTGCTATCTTAGCTTTTTTATAGCTTTACAATATATAGTTTTCAATATCTATATAATTAATAGTGAGATAGGAATTACTCTAAAACTTTTAAATTATGCCAGGCCCTTACTTTAATTTTTCCAACACCAATAGCATTGCCAATCAATTTATCGCAGAGTTGCGTGATACGGAGATACAAGCGGATCGCATGCGTTTTCGAAAAAACTTAGAACGATTGGGAGAATTGTTTGCTTATGAAGTCAGTAAAACATTGCGTTATCAGCAACAATTGGTTGACACCCCCTTAGGCCAAGTCGAAATTCCACTCCCCACACAACATCCTATTTTAGCTACAATTCTAAGAGCTGGCTTACCGATGCATCAGGGTATGCTAAATATCTTTGATCATGCAGGTAGTGCTTTTATTTCGGCTTATCGTCGTCATCACAAAGATGGTAGTTTTGAAATTAACTTAGAGTATGCCTCTTGCCCTGACCTCAACGACCAAATCCTAATTGTTTCAGATCCGATGTTGGCTACTGGAGCTTCTATGAGTTTGACGATTGATGAGCTGCTCAAAAATGGAAAGCCACAGCAAATTCATGTGGTCACGGTAATTGCAGCAGCAGATGGTGTAGAATATCTACTTCGTCGCCACCCAGATGTGAAATTATGGGTCGGTGCAGTAGACGAAGAGCTGACGGCAAAGTCTTATATTGTACCAGGCTTAGGAGATGCAGGGGATTTGGCTTTTGGGCCAAAGGTGCAGGAGTGATTTTAAAAACCTCTATTCTTTTTATTCAAGGTAACTATTTAATCTGTTTTCTTAGTCCCTAGCCTTCTTCGACTCCTGCGGAGAAAGGCTAGGACTGGGGGTCTAGCAATTTTAGATCTTCTCGTCCCTCTTTTTTTGCAAAAAAGAATGCCGAGCCCTTCGGGAAAGGATCCGAAAATTTTAAGCTATAAATTAAGGAATCCACTCATAAGCTCCAATAGTATTTTGGGTACGGGGGTTGGACTCCGCATCATCACTTAGGGTTGTAGCAGGGTTGGCATTACCAATAAGTGGAGAGATGGAAGAATCTGGGCGATACAGGTATTCATCTATATTTTCAAAGTAAGGCTCCTGATTGATAATACAATTGTTGAGGTTTCGGCTAAAAGTATCTAGCTGCATAAAGCAATAATTAAATGCAAAATCAAAGCTAATGGCAGGTTCTTCAATAGAAAAGGCCTCTACCTCCTCTGCTCTTGTACCGTAGATGATCGTATTTTCAAAAATTGCATCGAGGTTACCTACGGTAAAGGTATTCTCTCCGACCTGTAAAAAGTCCCGCAAACTCACAATAGGTTCGTTACGTCCTACAAAAGGATTAGTTCCATAATTGACCAAAGTACAATGATTGAATCGAGATCGCCCACCTCGAATACTGACAAAATTATACGTATTAGAATTGGCTAAAACACAGTTTTCTGCCTCGAAGTCGCCTTCAACAGATAGGATGCAAGCTCGATCTACATTATAAATCAAAGACTTTTTCAACTCTAATTTGGGGTTAGTATTCACTCGCAGAGAATCTACCACAATCCCATCCACTGAATTTCGGATAATACAACCATGTATTTGATTATCAACACTATACCTACTGAGATAAATGCCACTATGCTGAAAAGGCAGTTCTTGATAATCAGACTCTAA
>CAZOLU010000483.1:0-3117 GCA_964580485.1 uncultured Saprospiraceae bacterium
GAATAATGCGCTGTTGTAGGGCTTTAGCAACTTCAGGGTTTTTGTGCAGGAAGTTGTCTAGTCGATGTTTTAGAAAGTCGCCAACAAAGCTGTTCATGGAAGGCCCTTCAGGGCCAACATTGGCAGAGCCAAGTTTCGTTTTGGTTTGGGATTCGAAAACGGGCTCCATCACACGCACACTAACCGCCGCTACAATAGCAGATCGAATATCCGCAGTATCATAGTTTTTACCGTAGAAATCCCGAATAGTTTTGACTAATGCAGAACGAAAGGCATTGAGATGTGTTCCTCCTTGGGTAGTATTCTGACCATTCACAAAACTCACATACTGTTCCCCATAGGAATTACCATGCGACATTGCAATCTCAATATCTTCGCCCAGCAAGTGAATAATGGGATAACGCAGTTTTTCTACATCTACCCGATTAGAGAGGAGGTCTAAGAGTCCATTTTTAGAATAATAGCGTTGTCCATTAAAATAAATACTTAGGCCTCTATTCAAATAGACATAATCCCAAATCCGATCCTCAATATAAGAAGGGTTGAATTTAAAATTTTTGAAAATTTCAGGATCTGCCCGAAACTCTACATAAGTACCATTGCGTTCTTCCGTTTTACCTAGTTTGTATTCTTTGACTAGATTTCCATGCTGAAACTCCGCCCCTTTGGTTTCTCCATCTCGATAAGCCTGCACTTTAAAGTACGTAGATAATGCATTGACGGCTTTAGTTCCTACCCCATTCAACCCTACCGACTTTTGAAAGGCTTTGGAGTCATATTTACCCCCAGTATTCATTTTAGAAACCACATCTACGACCTTACCCAAAGGAATCCCTCGCCCATAGTCTCGAATACTAATGATTCCATCTTCCGATAGGTTGACTTCAATTTTTTTTCCAGCTCCCATCATAAACTCATCAATAGAGTTGTCCATCACCTCCTTAAAGAGCACGTAAATTCCATCATCAGGAGCAGAACCATTCCCGAGTTTACCAATATACATCCCTGGTCGAAGCCGAATATGCTCTTTCCAATCTAAAGACTTAATGGAACTTTCATCGTATTGTACTTCTTTATTAGCCATTTATCATTATTTTTAGTCTTAAATTTCTGTAATGAAGTGTATTTTAAGTGAAGTTGATGTACCTATAACTTATTGTTATTTGGGCACAATTTCAACCCTAAAGTACAAAAAGGAGTTTATATAATACTTGAAATATAAGTAAGTGACCCTAATTTGCTTATAAAAATAAGAACAATTTGTTTTAGATGCCAAGTTTTCATCAAATAATTTATAAAAAGGAATGCTAAATTTTGAATTTGCGATGAACCGAGATTTAGAAAACTGTATACGATTGTTGGAGCAAATCTTAAAAAGAGAGCGTGTACAAAAGTTAGTAGTGGCAGGACTTACCTTGTTGGGGAGTCTATTTTTGACCATATTAACCTATCGGGTAGCAGAAGTAAGATTAACCAGTTTGTTGGCGGTACTGAGTATAGGAACTTTTGTAGTTGGTTTTGTTTTTTTGATACAGATTTTGAAACATTGGCAAGTAGAATCACATCCTATTGTACATTTACTTCGCCATGACCCAGAACAAATTGTTTGGGTATATGCAATACAAGTAGAGATGATGCCTGCTGGAATTAAGTTTTGGGATGAGCATACTTTTAGTATTCATCTACTGAATAAAAAAGAAATCCAGTTGAAAATGAAGGCGGATAAGATCAAGCCCTTGCGAGAGGCGCTGCAACGGCTTCTACCCCATGCCACCTTTGGGTATAGCCATGAACGTGCCCAATGGTATAGTGCCAACCCTCTGCTGCTATACAATGCGCCTGAGGATCAAAGTTCGAAAAACTATAAAAATTGAGTATCGCTTAGCTACATCAGCTAACAAATTTAGGACTCAAAAATCAACAAGTATATGTCTGGATTTATTAAGCATCACCCTCCTCGTTTTTCAGAGTCGGAGATGCGAGCACGAGCAGAGGAATATTATCACTACATGAACCGTCGTCGATCTATTCGGCATTTTTCAGATCAACCCGTTCCTCGAGAGATTATCGAGTACTTGCTGCTTGCAGCATCGTCTGCCCCTTCAGGGGCACATCAGCAACCCTGGACCTTCTGTATTGTTAGCGATCCAGCAATCAAAAAACAAATCCGCATAGCCGCAGAAAAGGAAGAGTATGAAAGCTATCACAATCGTATGTCGGAGGAGTGGCTCAGTGCTTTAGCTCCTTTGGGTACCGATTGGCATAAGCCCTTTTTAGAAACCGCTCCCTACCTCATTATCCTATTCAAAAAATCTTATGACCTACAAGCCAATGGTAGTAAATCTAAAAACTACTATGTCAATGAGTCGGTAGGCTTGGCAGCTGGCTTTTTGATCTCTGCGATTCATCATGCAGGCTTGGTGACCCTTACACATACCCCTAGTCCGATGAACTTTTTACAAAAAATATTAAATCGACCTGCCAACGAAAAGCCTTTTCTACTTCTACCCGTAGGCTACCCTGCTCAGGAGGTAGAAGTGCCGGATTTGAAGCGGAAGTCTTTGGAAGAAGTAGCGGTTTGGTATTAGTGGTTTGAATAGTTTATATCCTTGAAAGGGAGTAACTCCTCATAGGGGAGCTTTACCAAACTTCCGTCTAAACTTTAAGCCCCTCTTTTTACCAAAAGCCATCAATATGAGCATTTATTCATACAAAAAACAAAAACCTGATACAAAGTACGATAGCATTGTGATCGGTTCGGGACCTGGCGGTCTATGTGCTGCCGCACTACTCGCCAAGGAAGGGCAAAAAGTACTGGTACTTGAACGACACTATGCTGTTGGGGGCTATACTCATGTGTTTAAGCGCAGAGGCTACGAGTGGGATGTTGGGATTCATTATCTGGGGGATGTCAATCGCCCAGGTTCTTTCCTTGAAGCACTATTGCATTATATTACCAAAACGCCTATTGAATGGGCAGATATGGGGAAGGTCTATGATCGGATTCGTATTGGAGAGGAGGAATTTCATTTTGTAAAGGGTAAAAAAGCTTTTGCAGCTCGCCTGAAGCAGGATTTTCCCCAAGAGCATCAAGCAATTGATCAATATCTTGAATTG
>CAZOLU010000484.1:0-3104 GCA_964580485.1 uncultured Saprospiraceae bacterium
ATTTATGTGTATCGACTTACACATGATCCCTATGCCACCGTTTTAATTAGATATAAATTCACTTATTGCGAGGTAAGTAGTCTTGCTAAAACTGCAAAGGAAGTAACGGATCACTACTCAAGCAATCCGAACAGTTCTCCTAAACTACAAGAGGCAATTCAAGACTTGCAGGTTACCGTGACCGAAAAAATCCAAGAAATCTACGAAAAAACCGATCAAAAAAATAAATTGCCAAGATTACCTTGGAAAATTCCCGATAAGCGGGCCGGAATGACCTTTCTCCCTGGTAATGAATTTATTATGGGAAGCGAAGATGGAAACTCTGATGAATTAACTCAAGATCAAACACTCTATAAAGTGGATATAGAAGGATTCTACCTAGACATAACGCCCGTTACCACCAGCAACTTTTCCGAATATATTCGCTTTATCCGTAAGGCAGCTCCAGAATCCAAATGGTTAACTGCAAAAGAATCTGCTGCTTGCAACCTGGAAAAAGAGGGCCATCAGAACCACCCTATAAACTGTGTTGATTGGTTTGCAGCTCAAGCTTATTGTAAACTCAAGGGAAAACGCTTACCCACAGAAGCAGAATGGGAATATGCTGCTCGTGCTGGCTCCAGATTTGCATATTGGTGGAAATCTGACGAATATTTAGATAATTACACAATCACAAGTAGATATTCGGACTTAAAAGCGACCAAACCCGTAGTGACTAAGGGCAATCGCTGCAACGACTGGGGTGTATGTGATATGGTGGGACTTGTTTCTGAATTTACTGCAAATATTTATGAAACCTTCCTAGATCGTACCATAAATCAGATCGCAAGCCCAGATACTTTAACCAATAAAAATCTAGTTGTAGTTCGTGGGGGCAGCTGGGATCAGCAAAATCCAGAACGATTTCGCTCTAGCGACCGCGTCGCTGTTAATCCTACAGATCTCTTTCAGGGAACCGGCTTCCGCTGTGCTACCGGCTTAGACTAACATTCTCCCCCTGTTCATCGAAATGAAACAAAGGAATCAGATATGAAACAACATCCCTTTATCTTACTCTTACTGACAGCTTTACTTTTTTTGCATTGCATAAAAGAAGAAATACAATCAGAAGCAGAAAATCAGGGTATAGATACGAATTCTCAAAATGGCATTGAGCCAGCTACGCAACTTTGCAAAGAAATGATTGGAGTTGTATCAAATCAAGAAATACAATATTTTTCCGGAGAAGTCTTCGATGGTAAATCATCTATTGAAGCGATTTCCAAGTCGCAACAACGGGCCTACGCAAATCTAATTCAACAAATCTTCTTTTTAGAACTGAAAAGTGGTTCCCTCATTCAAGAGTTTAGTATCAGAAATAATGATAACGAAAGCTATAATCGGCGCTCGTCACTTCTCATGGAAGTTAGTTCTGCTGGAGTGATTCGTGGGGTGCGTAGGGAATGCCAAAAATCCGCACTGCTAAACACAGGCAATTGGAAGGCCGAAACTTACTTGAGTATTGAATCTGAAAGTATGAAACTGCAAAATTGGCTGCTGGAGGCAGGTTCCTATTATATGCAAAAAGGGGAGCTGCAAGCCGCTGATGATATGTTTTCAACTGCTGTAGTGAATGAAAGCCCGCCAGGTAAAGCTCATCTTAAATATATAAAATTTGCTTTGGCGTCCAATTCAAGTCAAACTTGGTCAAGAGCCATCAGCTATGCAAATTTACTCAATTCGCAACCCTATTACAAAAATGAAGTGCAACCCCTAGTTAAAGAAATAGAATCTTTAATCAAACAGAAATACCAGTCGATGCAAGACAAAGAGCAATTCGATCATCAAGTTCAATTAAATTACAAAGTTAAAGCCGGAAAAAAATGTAATGCCAAACAAGGAATAATCAATGGGAACTTTTTACAGTCAGGATCAAGAGTTCAATCCGGAGATTATATTCGCTGGGAAATCCAAAGCAATCAGCAAGTTTATGTATATATTTTTAATATTGATAGTGCATATACAATTAATGTACTTTTTCCCAATGTAGATGCCCAACCAAACCAGAAATTTCCAGAGAATCCCCTGCATAGCAAGAATCTAATCAAGAGTAATTGTCTGCAATACGATACAAATGTAGGTATAGAAACGATGATGATTCTTGCCGATACAAAGCCTATCCCAAAAGCAGAAGCCTGGGTAGAAAAATTGCGACCACTAGAAGTACGTAAAAATTCCAATCGTGCAGATGTAGAACAATTACTAAAAGAAATCAATGTGATTAAAACCCAACCCAGCAGTGATTCCATTATTTCCGGAAACCTTAAAAGTGATATCAATTATATTCAAGAGCTTTTAATGGGAGATACCGGCATCCACGTTTGGGGTCTGAAAGCTCCTTATCGCAAGGTGCTCAACTTTTTGCACGTAGATTAGGATGGGCGCATCCAGTTATGGGGGGGCTTGTGAAACCCTTTCTGGATTAGGGAAATAGTCATCGAAGCGATTGTTAATCCAGGCAATGCGTAGGGCGAGCAAACGGTCGAGCCCATCTTCGCTCCAACGCATCCCGACTCCCTTGAAACGCTGCTGAATTGCCCAAATTGCCTCTTCTACCTTGCCTTTTTTCAGTTTTTCTTGATTATTCCTTTTTCGGCTCGCATGGGAACCATAACGCCATCGGCACCAAAAATTGTTTCCAATGATAAAAGTTCAGCTGGGATTTCTTCAGGAAACTCTTTTCCAAAGCTCGATTCAAAAACCTCTTGGCTATTACCTTGAATTATAGCGCTTCCCATCTCCTGAACCCAATTCCAAATTGTGGAATCACTCACATTGAGTCCGAATATACGCTCCAGCAATTGGCTCACAGTGGCATAGGGGATAAACGTTGCCAACATCGTACAAGCTCGCTTCAGCTCATGACAAAATTTGGTGCTCTCTGCTTTTGCAAGCCATTCCTGAATTTGTTGCTGCCGCTCGGTACTAATTTTATTAGTTTCGAATCGCATTGTGGTAGCTCTTCCTATTTCGTGAATTATATAAGCTAAGCTACCACAGCTTATTACACACGTATAAATCTTTCGTCAAGACCTAATTTATCTTCAGAAGAAGATTCTATCTCC
>CAZOLU010000485.1:0-3097 GCA_964580485.1 uncultured Saprospiraceae bacterium
GTTGCGAATTTCGTCATTGCGCACACCTTTCAAATCTTTCATAAATGCAAATAGAGCATGCTTTTGTTCTGCGCTAAGATTGGCAGAAGTAGTACGCTCTGAAATTTTGAGATACAATGCACGGTCGTTACTTAAGTAATCCAACTGGTTTTCAAGTTGGCGAAGAATAACCGCATAATCTAAAATATTGAACTCTAAAACTGCGAAACCTAATGATTTGATTTCATCACGAACAGGCATGGTTCGCTCACTCATTAAAAATACATTAGGTTGGTCTTGTAAATCTCGAATAGAAAAGAAGTTGATATTTCCCCGATTGTCGGAAAAACGGAAGCATTTGATGTATTGGAATTTTTCGAGAAATTCCTCATCAAAATCTACATCCTTCAGCTCCTTGACAAAAACGCTATATTCATGAGCAGATAAGACTGCAATCCAGTTATCAATAAGCTGCGTATTTCCTTCTTTAATCAACTCTTTCAGCCCCCATCGGCGGAGCCCCAATTTGGCATTATTAGCAGCCTCATTCATCAAGTCGGTATCTCCATCGAGTTGCGTCCAGAAAAACCACTCTTTTCCAATACCTAAACTCATAGGATCTATATTCAATCGGGTGTTTTTGACAACGACCAGATCTTTGAGGTAGAAGTTTTTCTTGTGCGTAGGTATTGCTCCTCTAATGAAATCCAGCATAGGTTGGTAGAGATGATTGTTGATGAGGTCTGCATCGTATTCCTCTGACTTATCAGAAAGTAATAGGGAACGGTAAATCGTTACATATTGATCAAAGTCGTTTTGCTTGTACTTGAGTAAATTGCGTTTCAAGGCTTTAGCAATATACTTAAAGGTTTCGATATTGGCTTCACCCTGATCGTCCAAGCGGGTTCTATCTGTAATTTTTGCAAAAGAGGAGGCGTGCACAAAATAGGCCATATTGTGTCGCTCGTTCCGCATTGGGAAAAACTGATACAAACTAGGAGCACGCTTCAGTGCTTTCAACTGCGCTACATCAGCAGGGAATCCTAAGGCAATATCTACGGGGCAAGCAGGAAATTCGGGATCAATTCTAAGGAAATCTTCCGTTCCTGGAAGGATACTATATCGCTCAAAATCGGTATCGTATTTTTCAATTACCACATCTTGCAAAACCACTTTTTCTAAGGTCTTGAGTGTATTCATGGCATAACCAATTCCCGATTGAATATTCAGTAAAGATTCTTTAAGTTTTTCATGCTTCTTAGGGCCAAACTTTAAGAAGAATAATGATCCTTGAGCCAAACTCAACTGCTCAATTTTATGCCGATGCTTTTGTAAAAAGTTGACCAGCTCCAACAGTTCCTCATTTTTAAAAAGTACATTATTCTGATAATTCAAATCATAAACCTCCTCCCCTAGTCCCGTAGGAAAACAAGCTAAAATAATCTTTAACAGCCAAGGGCTATCCAAAGCACTAATATCATCAGATTGAGCATCAACAGCATCTGCCTGATACCCCATTAAATCATCAAATTGGGGCTTGTTGTGCCAGCTAAAAAGCAAGGGCCCTGCCAACTCATCCAGCAACTCATCTGCCCCATCATATTTCCCCATCAAGCGATAGGCCAGCTTAAACCCAATCCCGTAACGTCCAATTTTTCCACAATTTTCGGGTTTGGTCTTATCGGCCTTAGTTCCCTGAAAAGAGTTGAGTAAAGCTTTCAAGTCTTTGTCTGTAAAAGGCTTACCGTTGTTTAATACCATGAAATAGTTTTCATCATAAATCACCGCACATTCCGTAGATTGACTATCCGCAGCATTTTGCAAAAATTCATAAATTGCCTGCTCATCTTGCGCATTTTGCAACTTAGGCTTGAGGTCTGCTTTGATATTCTCTACAATACCATTTACCATTCGATAAAAACCAAACATCTGACCATCATGCACACTTCCAATAAAATTTTCATTCCAGTCTGACATATTATAGCCTTCCTGATTGCGCCAGAGTGTTCTAAATTGCTGTATATTTTTTACTTTCATGATGTTACTATATTAGCTTTGGGTGTTTTTTATTTTAACCTTTGGTAGAAGCAAGCAAACTAACTTGAAACAAAAATAATCAATTCTATCTCAAAAGTCAAGCTTCAATTAAAATTAAAAACAAATTGTTTTGAATTTACCATTATAAAACTACTCCTTTTTCAATGAAAATGCCAGTTTTGGGTACTAAATATCTAAAATAAATTTCGAGGTGCTGAGTTTTGTCTAGCTTTTGTCATAATCTAATAAAAATAGCACCAAGAATTACTTTTAATGATAAAAATCATTTTTTGCTCAAGAGAATGCCTTTAGCTTTGCAAAAAGATTATCAAATTGTTAAAGTTTTTTCAACTTGAATACTTATGCATGATAAAATATCAATTACGGAAGGATTGAAATCCCTACAAGATCGGATTTGCAAAGGATTGGAAATCATGGACGGCCAAGCCAAATTTGAACAAGACCTTTGGGATCGCCCCGAAGGGGGCGGTGGACGTACTCGCCTGATTCAAAATGGAGCCGTACTGGCTAAAGGTGGCGTTAATTTTTCTGCGGTACATGGAAAAATGCCCGCAGAATTACTCCGTAAGGTCTTGGAAGTAGAAACAAATGGCCAAGAAGCCTTAGATTTTTATGCAACAGGCGTTTCTATTGTGCTGCACCCCGATAGCCCAATGGTTCCTATTTCACACATGAATGTTCGCTATTTTGAGATGAGTAATGGTATTTGGTGGTTTGGTGGTGGAATTGACCTTACCCCACATTATGTGGACTTGGATTTGGCTTGTAAATTTCATCAGCGGATGCACGATGTTTGTGAGCAGCATCAAGCAGGTTATTATCAACGCTTTAAAACCTGGTGTGATGATTATTTTTACTTGCCTCATCGCCAAGAAATGCGAGGGGTTGGAGGTATTTTCTTTGATCGCTTGGGCGCAAATGAACCTTTGAGCAAAGATGAACTCTTCGATTTTATCATCGCTGTTGGCGACAGTTTTGTGCCTGCTTATGTAGAACAAGTAGCAGCTACTAAAGAGCTCAACTTTGGAGAGCAGGAGCGGGCTTGGCAGGCCTTACGTCG
>CAZOLU010000486.1:0-3082 GCA_964580485.1 uncultured Saprospiraceae bacterium
AACCAGACGATTAAAGCACAAAATGAGGCCTTGATGGAATTGTCTACCCCCATCACACAATTGTGGAACCAAATTTTGTTTCTCCCTTTGGTAGGTGTGTTGGATTCTAAACGGGCACAGGAGATAATGACTGCAATGCTTCATGAAATTTCGGAAACTCAGTCAAAAGTTTTTATCTTAGATATTAGTGGTATTGCTGTAATGGATACGGCAGTGGCCAATTATCTCATCAAAATGACAAAGGCCGCTCGCTTGATGGGCTGTGTTTGTATGATTTCGGGTATTTCTGGGGCTGTGGCACAAACTATTGTTGAACTAGGAATACAGGTGGATGAGATGAGTACTACTGGAAGTTTGCAAGATGCTATTAGTCAGGCTTTTCTCCTGACTGGTGCTCAAATTATCAATTTAGAAAATAAATAGCTTCCCCCTTTTATGGAGTTTCAATTTAAGGTAAAAGTGAGTACAGATATGCATGTACACATTGCAATTTACAAGGCTGCAGAGCTCATGAAGTCCTTAGGCTGTGGTGCAGTGAAAATTGCTAAGCTAAAAACTGCCATCTCAGAACTTGGGCAGAATATCCTCAAATATGCTGGGGAGGGAGATATTAGTATGTACAAAGTTTCAAGCCCTCGCCAATCCCTTCGTGTGCTTGTGGTAGATAAGGGGCCTGGTATTGCTGACTTGGAAGAAGCCCTGAAAGATAATTACAGCTCCTCAGGAACCTTGGGCTTGGGGCTGCCAGGAGTACGGCGAATGGTAGATGAATTTGCTATTCGAAGTCGCCTAGGCCAAGGAACAGAGGTGGAAATTTCCCTATATTTAGATTAAAATTTAATAACCAAATATAAAAACCAAACTTATGGCAGAATTTATTGCATTTAATCCAGAGGTAGAAGTGAACGGACAAACCGTCTTTGCCTTTATCAACTCTATGAAAAGAGGGCAAGCCAAACGCAAGGAAATTTTAGTAAAGCACGGTATTGATCCTGTAGAAGGAGCTTGGTACCCTCAGCAAAAATGGCTGGATGCCTTTAAAGAAGTGGCTGAATCTGTTGGTGATATGAACCTCTTTTTAATTGGTGTAGCGATTATTGAAAATGCGCAATTTCCTCCTATCAATAACCTCAAAGAAGGGCTGGGGTCTATTGATGTTGCTTATCATATGAACCACCGTCTGAATGGAGAGGTGATGTTTAACCCCGAAAATGGACAAATGCTAGATGGCATCGGGCATTATACCCTTGTAGATTTCAACGAGTCGGAGCGTACGGCTGTGATGCTTTGCAACAACCCATATCCTAGCAAATTTGATGAGGGGATTATTGTGGGGGTAGGTCGAAAATTTCAACCTGCAGATTCTCAGGGGGTGAAGGTGAAGGTGGATGTTGATAAAGAAAGAAGAACCAAAGGCGGCGATTCCTGTACCTACCTCATCAGTTGGTAAACTTAGGTAAATTACTTAATCCTTAAAATTAAACATTTTGCCGAAAAAATGCTAGTTTTAGCATCCTACTTTCGTAGGAATTCAAACTATCCCAATTTTTTGATTGATCAAAACATAATTAAACGACTATGCAGGTTAAAATATCCACCAAGAATGATGTACTTATTATCATGTTTGAAGGCAAACTTGATACAGGTACTGCCAATTATGCAGAATCAGAAACTAATAAATATATCAAAGATCATAAAAAGGTGATTATGGACCTTGGGTCTACGAGTTTTGTCAGTAGTGCAGGCTTGCGTGTATTCTTGGCTACTGCCAAAAAGCTCATGGCCGTAGGTGGTGCGTTGCGAATCTGTAATGCTAATGCGGTTGTAAAAGAAGTCCTTGAAATGTCAGGGTTTACAACAATATTGGAAGTAAAAGATGATTTGGACAGTGCACTAGAAGGCTTTTAAATAAGTGAATTTGTTATGACCAACAAGAATATACATTATTATAAAGAGCTTTTTCTTCTAACAGATGCAGATCTGGAGTTGATTCGGCAAGCTGGACAACAATTAGACAGTTCTGTCGTAGATTTTGTAACCAATAAGTTTAAAGCCTTTCTCAAAACTACTCCGGAACACTATAATATGGGTACCGAAGAGGTGCTAAATACCGTAGAAGCTATAAAACTAGCTTTGTGGACAGATATTGTTACCGATCCCCTAAATGCCAATTATGTGGAACAGCAGCGTCAGTTTGGGATGGGCTTTAACAATCTAGGGATACCCTATGAGGGTTATGTAATAGCTATTGTGAATTATTATGCATTGGTTATTGAGCAATGGAAAGCCGAGAATCTACTAAGTGAAGGCTTGCTTTATGCTTTTAAAAAAGCAGAAGGTTTACAGACATTCGTTATCCAAGAAATTTATAAAGAGGAGTCGGAGCGTGTACTCATGGAGCAAAATAAAGCCTTGAGTGAAATGTCTACGCCAATTACCCAACTGTGGGATGGCATTCTCCTGCTGCCTTTGGTAGGTTTTATCGACTCTAAACGGGCGCAGGATGTGATGACTGCAATGCTGGACATGATTTCATCAACTCAGGCCAAGGTTTTTATTCTCGATATTGGTGGGGTAGCGGTAGTAGATACTGCGGTAGCCAATTACCTAATAAAAATGACCAAAGCTTCTCGTTTGATGGGCTGTACCTGCCTTATTTCTGGTATTTCGGGCTCTGTGGCGCAGACGATTGTAGAGCTGGGGATTCAGATCGAGGAGGTTTCAACTACTGGAACTATGAAAGAAGCACTGAATCAGGCTTTAGGGGTTACTGGAGCACAAGTTGTTTATCTACAAAACTAAGGTTATGTTAGAAGATTCAAAAAATAGAATACCGCTACAAATATCAAATGGAATTGTTACCGTTCCGATTCGTTATGAGCTCACATTGCCAATTATGCAGCTTTTGAAGGATGATTTGTTGGGCTTTATTGATGAACATAAGGGAGCTTCTGCGGTAATATTTGACCTGAATGGGGTGAAAATCTTAGGAGAAGATGAGTTTAATGACTTGAAAAAACTGATTCAAATAGTCTCAATCATGGGGCTCAAAGTGGTGCTCTGTGGCTTAGCCCCTGGTATC
>CAZOLU010000487.1:0-3068 GCA_964580485.1 uncultured Saprospiraceae bacterium
CCTCCTACTATATCAAAAAGGCAAAATTGCCGCTTAATATTTAACGAAGTATTGAGCCTTCTTATCTAATAAGATTTCCTAGCGACCTCCGCCTCCCGAAGATTGTCCTCCTCCTGATTGACCACCTGTACGGCTTTCTAATTTGCTTCTTCGCTTGTTTTTAACATTGACTTTGCCAAAATTATAACTCAGGCTAAAGTTGACGACTTGATTTTCCCAACGGCTAACATTTAGACTTCGGAAGTTGGCAGTTTCTCGGTAAGATTGATAAATGTTATTTACGAACGGATTTTGAAACCAAAGTGAAATTCGAAGTTTCTGCTTGAATAATTGCTGATTTATAGATGCCCAATGCCAAACATAAGGAATGCTCCGCCCCTGAATATCTCTGACTTGATACCAAGTAGAAGCTCCCATAGATATTGACATGCCAAACTTGAATCGAGCATTAAGATACATATTCCCATATCCACCCAAGGTGTTATAACTTAGATCTTCATCCAATGCCGAAGCGTTATGGTGCGATTGGTAAAAATTGGCGTTGAGGTTCATGCTTAGCCATTTTGTAAATCTAAGATTACTACTCAACTCTAGCCCAAACTGATAGTTGTATGCAAGGTTTTGAGGGGTGGAAATGATGGTTCCAATGCTATCAATGGTCTGAATATCCAAAGATTGATTATTCGAATAATTGGCAAATAAACCAATATTAACAGAGTTCATCCCCATATACTGTCCATAGTTTATTTCTAGAGAATTGGTAAAAGATGGTTCCAAATAAGGATTCCCCAACCACAAAAACCTAGGATTGTCAAATTCTGGGAAAGGGTTTACCGACCAAATTCCAGGACGTTGAATCCTGCGGCTGTAGCTAAAGGTCATTTGTTGGGCTTCACTCATTTGATAAGAGCAGTGTAAGGATGGAAAAAGCTGAAAATAATCCCAAGGGTAAGACTCATTGGTATTTAACAAAACTGAGTTTACATAGGCTTGCTCTAGCCGTAAGCCCAACTTAGCATTCCACTTTTTCCCAAATTTCTGACTGTAAGTTCCATAAACTGCGTGAATCTGCTGGGTATAGCGAAATCGGTTAGATCGGTTAGAATCATTCAGCAATTGATTATTATTAAAATCATAGTTGTAAAAATTAAAATCCGACTGATCCGCTCTCCAACGGAAATGATAACCGAGTTCCAAACGCCGTTTTTTATCTTGAAAAGGGTGGGTATAATCTATCTTTGCCCAAACTTCCTGAGTGCTGTTAAAGTCTAGAGTACGCTGTGAGTCTGGAAAAATGCTACTAAGCTCTCCAGTTGGTCCATAACGATATTCGCTAAAGTCTTGCTCATTATTATCGGTATTGTTGGAATATTGTACGTCAATAGTCAATTCCCTGTTTTCCCCCATAGCACCTGCATTATCTAAGATACGATTTCCTGCCGAGTCTAGCTCTGGGAAAAGAATGGTATAGACCAAATTATAGGTCCAGTTTTGCCCAGTTCCAAGGGTATTGTTTAAGCGTTGATCGAGTCCTGTTGGTATAGAGTCTATATCAAAGTTTTCATAATTGACATACCCATCGCTAAAGCTCTGGTTGGGACTTGAGCGTACTTGAAAAGACAGGGTATGCATATCATTGATATAGTAATCCATACCCAGTCGCCCCCAAATCGATTGCCAGCTATTGGTATTATCGCTAATGGTGTTGAAGTAATAGGAACTGTCGGGTAAAAAATTATGATTAAAATTTTCTCCACTGCTAAAAGAATTATTTTGATAGGCACTCATGTTGCTAAATATATTGAGCTTTTCTGATTTGTAATTAAGTGCAAAACCTCCATTATATTTGTTGAATAGAGGTCCTGTGCCATTGCGTTGCCAGGCCCTTCCATTCGTTCCTGTACCCACTCGAACATTTCCTGTAAACCCCTGCAAGCGATTTTGCTTCATAACAATATTGATAATCCCTGAAGCACCTCCATCTGGAGCATACTTGGCAGAAGGGTTGGTAATAATTTCTATCTTTTTGATATTGTTGGCAGGGATTTGCCTCAAAATAGCTGCTTGGTTTTCGCCAGTTAGTCCAGTGGGTTTACCATTGATAAAGACTTGTACGACCTTTCCTCGAACCTTTACCTTCTCATCTTTGTCTACTTCTACACTAGGAGTTCCTCTCAAAACTTCTGTGGCATTTTCAGCATTTGCTAAATCACTTTTTTCTACATTAAAGACTTTTTTATCCAAACCTAGCTCTAAAAGCGATTTTTCTGCAATGATCTCTACTTCTTCTTGTGTTTGAGCATTGGCTTGCAATGCTATTGCCCCCAATTGCTTTATTGGTGATGCAGCACTGATACGGATACTATCTAATTGACGGGTTACATAGCCCATAAAACTGGCTTTGGCGTAGTAATCTCCATAGGGAAGCTCCTTTAAAACAAAAAGCCCTTGAGCATCTGTAATAGCTCCGGAAATGAGGGAATCTGAATAATTATACACAGAAATGGTTGCAAATTCTAATGCTTTTTGACTTTGAGCATCTACTATGCTTCCTTGAATGCGGGTCTCTTGTGCATGGAGGAATGTGACTCCTAACAAACTGAGAACTAAGCTGAGAGATAGGGTTTTTATGGACATCTTGATGAGGTTTGAGATGGTTATTCAATAGATAGGTTAGTTCAAATAGGTGAGGATTACTTCTGTAAGAATAATGCCATGCGTTGAATTGGTTACACGATGATAGTCAAAAAGATGTGGATCATCTATTATCTTGGATCAATTGCTTATGCACAACGACTAATCGACTTTTTGAATTAGTTTTTGAAAGATTTATACTATCTTGTTGATAGAGCAGATGCTTTAGTGGGGAAATGAGAAACTACAAAACACTAAATTTATGAACACTAAATTTTTTTGCAAGAAAGCGCTGCTCTTTTTGCTATTGCTTTGTTGGGCTATCCCATCCAATGTTAAGGCTCATTATAACCCTCCTCCAAAAGAAGTCGAGATTCAGCCGATACAGCCCAAGCAGTCAGAGCGTAGAAAAGTACCTAAACAGCTAAAAATTT
>CAZOLU010000488.1:0-3053 GCA_964580485.1 uncultured Saprospiraceae bacterium
CGTTGTCTAGAAAAAAATATCAATTTACCTAATTTTTCAACTGCGTAATGTCAGTGACTTATAAAGTCTACGTAAATAGCTTCTTTTTTGATGCCAAGTTGTTGGAGTTTGCGTATCAGCAGGTTGATTCGAGCATTGATTTTTTCATTACAAGTTTCGACACTTTTATCCTCCTGATGAGCTCCAACGGTTAATTTATAGCTCGAAGCTGTTTTCTCCAAAAGTAAATTGACTTGAATACTCAGTCCTTCATTGTGAAACTGACTTGTTCCCTTGTTCGGAATATTGGGACGATAATTGTTTGAATGATTTCCATAGATGTGATTCCCCGCAACTTGAGCAGATAAGTGGTGTTGGATAAGCAGCAAGATGACTAAAAATAGGTGTTTTTTCATTATTTTATTCGGTTTTAAAGTGAAACAGATGGGATATTTTTCCTTCTCCTCAAATGTCCTTATCTTTTGAAACTATTTTTAATAAAAGCTTTGTAAAGCCCATTGTAAAAGCTTTTTCAAATTTGTAAAATCGATTTTACAAAGAATTTATCCATGATAATGCTTAATTTTGATTCATGAAATCAGCCGACTTGCAGGCTTTTCTGGCCTTAAAGAAAAAAGTAGAAACCACTTACAAAGAGCGGCATAACGATTGCAGCAATCCCATAGAAGACTGGAAGGGGGCAGCGATCAAATCTTTTCAGGCAGACTTGCAGGAAAGAGTAGGGGGCTATTTGAGTGAAAAATGGTTTTATACACATATCAAAACTAAGGAGAATCAGAAGCTACCAAGAGTAGATATGTTGAATATGCTCTCTGCCTATGTGGGCTTTAAAGATTGGGAAGCTTACCTAAATAGTTTGAACCTGGAGGAAGAAGGTGGAGCGGTAGAAACTGCTGCGGAAAATAAGCTGGCTAAAGCTGCATTAGCTGTTAAAAAAAGTAGCAGCTTCCCAAAAGAATGGATCTATGGCATTGTTGCCGTTTTAGCATTTGCTTTACTGTCGGTGAGTATTGTTTCTTGGAGGCTTGCTATGCGTCAAAAAGCAAAATTTAGTTTAAAAATCTGTGTTGTAGATGCCGATGATCAAACTGCTTTAAAAGCGGTGGAGGCAGAATGGATAAGAAAGAATGAATCTGCCCTAACCTTAAAATCCAATAGTAGCGGTTGTTTTGAATTGGAGCAGGAGCATACTCGTTTTCAACTGGTGTTGAGTGCTCCTTATTATAAAACAGATACCATAGAACGCTTTTTGATGGATCATAAGCATCAGGAAATGATTGCTTTGAAAAAAGATGATTATGCACTAATGCTACATTATTTTTCTACTCAGAAAATAGAGGATTGGAAAAAGAGACGAGAACAATTGGATCAGATGCTTTCCGATGATGTACAAATCGTACAACTGATTCAAATAGATGGAGAGGATTTGGGGATTGAAATGTACAACAAACAGGAGTTTATCAACAAAATGACCCTGCCGATCAACAGTCTTAAAAATATCGAAATCATAAAAAGTGAATACCTCGGTAATCAGATTAGCACACTTCGATTTATGCAACATGAAGATTAAAAAACAACGGATCATTTTAGTACTCAGCATGCTGTCTAGCCTTAATTTTATGAAGGCACAGGCCGTGATGGAGCCCATTGACCACAAACAACAGCAATTGCAGGAGTTTCAGACTGCTCGTGTATCAGCAGCTAAGCTATTAGCCTTTGGCAAGCGAGGAGCACAAAAGCTACAAGACTTTTTTGCCTACTGGGAGCTGATGGCCAATACCGACTATCCTTTAGCCATGCGCCAACAAGCACTCGAAGCAGCCACAGGCTGCTTCCAAAAACAAGCAAGACTCAACCTCAGCTTCGCAGGGCGAAACCGCCAATCCCCAAAAGCCCTACTCGAAAAAGCACTCGCCGCAAAAGTTCCAACCCCAGAACTTCTTGAAGTCGAAGAATCCCTAGCCCTAACATGGGATGGTCAAGCATATCGAGGGCAACTCAAATGTAGACTACAAGTCAAGGGCAAAGTATACGCCTATGTGGTCGAGTTGCATTTACAAAAAATTAAGAAACAATTTGGGAGAGAAAATGAATGGGTTTGGGAGTTGCAATTGGGCGACCTTCAACCCCTGCCATAAATCAGCTTCAATCACTAATCTACTCAGCAGATGATTCACAGTTCATTACAAGAACAATTCGGAAATATAGACATCTATCTCTTAGACCAGCTCTTCAAAGGTACCTATACAGATTGTAAACGAGTGCTAGATCTAGGTGCTGGAACTGGCCGCAACAGTTATTGGTTTCTAAAAAATGGCTATGAGGTCTATGCGCTGGATCAAAATCCAGAAGCGATTGCTGCTTTTCAGCAAATGATGCAAACCCTACGACCAGGTTTGGCAGCAAGCAATGCCGTTTGTGCGCCCATCAATGCAAATATGCCTTGGGCCGAAGCCCCTTTCGATCTCATTATTTGCAATGCCGTACTCCATTTTGCTCAAAACCCTAGCCATTTTGAGGAGATGCTGCAGGCTGCCTGGGCTCGCCTCAAAACGGGAGGGTATTTCTTTGCTCGTTTAGCTAGTATAGAAGGGATCCGTACTCAAGTACAGGATCTGGGCGATGGCCGTTACTACTTGCCTGATGCTAGTGAGCGTTACTTGGTCAGTGATGCTATCTTGCGCAACTATGCAGCGCAGTTGGGTGCTCGCCCTCATGAGTATATCAAAACTACCTTGGTAGAAGGACTGCGCGCCATGAGTACCATCTGTTGGCAAAAGCTTTAGTCTTAAAAGCTTGTATTGATAATGCTAAGCTCCTGTCCAAAGTGTATAATTCTACTTCCTGTTTGGTTCAGTGGGTTGATGCTGCGGCCAATGACAATCCCTTCCTCTGGAGCAAAATATTCCTTGGTAACATCCCCAAAAATATTGCGTACCACCGCAATTCGCTCTCCGGTAATAAGTCGTTGCCCAATTTCTGGAAGTACCTGCAAGATGCCCCCCTCATCGGTATACAACCATTTGGAACTACCACAAAGCACCGTAGGGTGA
>CAZOLU010000489.1:0-3051 GCA_964580485.1 uncultured Saprospiraceae bacterium
TCAAAGAGGGCTGGAAAACCGATCAAGGCATTATTTATACGATTTTTGGGTATCCCACTATTGTGCGAAAATATGCCGATAAAGAAATTTGGTACTATAGTCATAGCACAGGGCGTTATCCCGTAGAATTTGTATTCCATAGAATGGGGCAGCAGTATGTTCTAGAGCGCTCAGGAACCTTGCGAGAACCTTGGAATGCCGAAATTTTGAAATGGCGAGTGGGGCGTATCAATCCTTAATCTATTCAAAACCAAACTACTCAGAGCTCATGGTTCCTAAATCAGTTAGTACTACTTCCACAGAAGAAAACTACTTAAAAGCAATTTATAAACTCTCGGAGCGCAATCAAAGTTCGGCTTCTACCAATGCTATTGCTACCCTGATGCAGACCTCTGCCGCCTCCGTTACCGATATGCTGAAACGATTGTCGGAAAAGGAGTTGATTCATTACGAGAAGTATCGAGGCGTACACCTAACTGCATCAGGACGCAAAGTCGCCATTCATTTATTGCGTAAGCACCGATTATGGGAAACCTTCTTAGTCGAAAAACTCGACTTTAGCTGGGATGAGGTACACCCTATGGCCGAGCAGCTCGAGCATATCCAATCTGTAGACCTGATAGATCGCCTAGAAGCCTTTTTGGGGTTCCCAAAATTTGATCCCCATGGAGATCCCATTCCCGATAAGGATGGAAATTTTCTGCATCATCAGCTACTCATTACCGCACTGGATTTGAATAGCAAGGCAGTGATTGTAGGGGTGAAAGATCACAGTCCTCCTTTCTTGAGATATGTAGAGCAACTCAACCTAACTTTGGGTACAGAAGTGGAAGTCTTAGAGCGTTTTGACTATGACCAATCGGTACGGATTAGAATTAACAAAAAAGAGGAACAACTCATTACGTTTAAGGTATCGAATAACCTTTATGTACAGCTTGTTGAATAATAGATGGAACTAATAGTGCTGGTCTAGAGTTGTAAAACTGCGATAAAGCGTTGTGTACAAAAGATGTTTATCATTAAAAGAAAGTTATGGAAGAAAAATTACAAGTGGAGATTGTCAACAGAAAAGCTAAACATCTCTATTTTTTTGAATATACCCTCGAAGCAGGAATTGCTTTGCAGGGCACGGAAATCAAATCTATTAGAAATGCACAGGTGAATATGGGTGATGCCTATTGCCATATCAAAGAAGGAGAGCTTTTTGTAGAAAAAATGCACATCTCTGAGTATAAATATGGTACTTACAACAATCACGATCCAATGCGTTCTCGAAAGTTATTGGTGCATAAAAATGAACTGAGAAAACTGCATACCCGAGTAAAAGAAAAAGGCTTTTCCATTATTCCCTATCGTCTTTATGTGAATGAAAAGGGGATGGCTAAACTTGAAATTGCGCTAGTTCGTGGTAAAAAGAGTTTTGATAAAAGAGAAAGTCTAAAGCAAAAAGATTTGAAGCGGGAGATGGATCGAAAATATAAACACTATTAAGGAATGCGAATTTTTGTTGTATTTTGGATAGGTGCTTGCTTTTGCTTGACGGCTTGCCAGCCTGTGCCTGCACCAGAGGCGCAGCCCAACACCGATGCGCCCGATAGCTTGGCGCTATTGGATAGTCTTGCTTCTGAAGTGGCGGCTGAGCCGCCAGCACCCAACCTCGACTCTATCTTAGCACTAGAAGATAGTGCTTGGGTAGATCTCGCTGTCCTAATTCCGCAGGCCGCCT
Source organism: uncultured Saprospiraceae bacterium (assembly GCA_964580485.1). Classification (GTDB taxonomy): domain Bacteria; phylum Bacteroidota; class Bacteroidia; order Chitinophagales; family Saprospiraceae; genus Saprospira. The sequence continues at coordinate 1,727 of CAZOLU010000489.1, forward strand.
ACGAAATTCGATACGCCAGCACCAACAACTTTATGGAGCTGCAAGTGTACGATTGCCCCGCCTGCTATACCCGCCTCGAAGTGGCCAAGGCACTGATGGCTGCACAACAAGAGCTCGATAGCTTAGGGCTGGCGTTCAAGTTTTTCGATTGCTACCGCCCTAGTAGTGCCCAGTGGGCGCTTTGGAAGAAAATGCCCGACTCTCGCTATGTGCATCCTCCCAAATTAGGGTCCATGCACAGCCGAGGAAATGCTCTAGACCTCACCATTATAGATTCTATGGGGCAAGAATGGGAGATGGGCACGCCTTTTGATTATTTTGGGAAGGAGGCTTACTGGAGTTATCAAAAGCACCCCCCCAAAGTTTTAGAAAATCGAAAATTTCTAAGAACCCTCATGCAAAATCATGGCTTTAAAACTATTGCTACAGAATGGTGGCATTTTGATTACCAATCGGAGCGTTTCCCCCTATCTAATATGTTGTGGACTTGTGATAGTATAGCCGTAGAGCATCATCATCATTGACTATAATAACTGTATTTTCTGATAATCATTAACAAGATTACTTGAAAAATCATACTGACTTTTGTATATTAAATGTTAAAGAAAGACCTATATCTTGAATATAAAAATCATCGAATATTTATGAAACCAACTACTACGCTTTCTCTATTTGCGATCTTCTTATTACTATTTTCTGCTTTTACACAATTGCAAGCACAAGACCCTCGTAAAGAAGCTATTGCTAACCTAAGCCGAGAGGAGAAAAATACGATGAATGAATGTCCCTTGCATCGTAAAAAAATGAAGCTGAGTGATAATTATAGAGCCAATGCTTCTGATTTTCGTCAAAGTGATGACTATCCTTTTGCTTATCAGCTTAATTATCGCCGCTACTGTACTAAGTGTACTAAAATCTTAGATAAGGAAGAAAGAAGCTTTGCAAAACAGGAGCGTTCTAGAGGAAATAAGGCGACTATGGAGCGTTGTCCTTTGCATAATCAATTTATGAAAACCAATCCCGAGTTTTCTTCGGTCAATTCTGTAAGTGATCGAGAGCGAGACGAGGATATCATCAATGCCAAACAGTACAAAGGTCGCTATTATTGTAAAACTTGTTCTAAACTGCACAGCATTCGCCACAAGAAAAAGAAGAAAGATAAGTAATTAGTGCCTTCAGATCTAGCACTTATTCCTTGCTTCAGGTACTCCTTATGGGATTTCCCTACCACAACTGCTACTAGACTGTTTGACTTCAAGCAATTTGTTTGTACTATAACTTTTCTAATGAATTTAAGGAAGGACACCCTCTTATGTATTTCTTTA
>CAZOLU010000490.1:0-3038 GCA_964580485.1 uncultured Saprospiraceae bacterium
TGCCGAAATTATCACAGTACCTGGCTATGTAAACGTAGACTTTGAGGATGTAAATACCGTTATGCGTGACTCTGGCGTAGCCGTAATGGGAACTGCTGCTATCGAGGGAGAAGATCGCGCCCGACGGGCAGTGGAAGCCGCACTGCAATCTCCGCTGTTGGAAGATAGTGAGATTAAAGGAGCTAAGCATATCCTATTGAATATTTCCTCCGGTACAAGAGAAGTGACCATGGATGAGGTATTTGAGATTACGGAATATGTGCAAGAAGAGGCAGGCTATGGTACGGATCTGATTTGGGGTAATTGTTATGATGAAAGCTTAGGCGAAAAGATCTCTGTTACGGTAATTGCTACGGGTTTTAATGCCAGCAAACCTGAATTGGAAATGCGCAAGCAGGTAGAAGAGCCTACGATTGTCAAAAAAGAACCCAAACAGGTGCGGGTCTCTCTTGATGATGAAGATGATCAACAGGCCTATTTCAAGTTGAAGAATAAAAAAAAGAATGAGCTGACCAACAAAGAGGAGCCCAAGCCCTACACCTTAGAGCAAAAGACAGAACCTTACATAAAAGAGGAGGATTTGTCTAAAAAAGAAACTTTGGAAGAACGGAATACAAGACTTCGCAAGCTCAACCTAAAGTTGGATGATCCCGAAATTATCAATGAGTTGGAAAATCAACCTGCGTATTTAAGAAAAGGGGTAAAGCTAGATCGTGTGGAGCATTCTTCTGAACGCAAGCATTCTACCTGGACTTTAGGAGAGGGGGATGAGCCCGAGTTGAAAGACTCCAACTCCTATTTACATGATAATGTAGATTAAGATTTTAATATTTGTTTTAATGATTCTCTATCCATCCAGCAAGGCGGCCCTAAGGGTCGCCTTTTGCTTTTAGCTTTGGCTCGATTTAGGGGTATACCCTGTTTTTTGCACCATAAGTATAGCAGCACCTAAACCCAACCTAGACCATCTAACACCTATTTTTCACTAAAAACGATATTATGAGTTATGATCACGCCCTTATAAAGGCAGTGACGCCAGGTATTGGCAATACTTTATCTAGTTGGAATGATGTAATTAAAGACAATCAAAAAACAGGAGTTGATCCCCAATTTCGATGGCGAGCACGCTAGGTGCGCTTGGTCGCCGCTTTGGGAACACCCCTCGCCGCCTTTGAGCGCTGGCGTTTGAGCCAAAAGGTTAAGGCAACTACCCTACCCAAGGCTCCTATATTTATTTTGGGGCATTGGCATTCGGGAACGACTTTTTTGCACAATCTTTTTGCCCAAGACGAGCGTCTAGGCTATGTGACCAATCTGCACGGCTTGTTTCCTCATACTTTTATCGCCAACCCCATTTACAAATACTTTACCCGTTGGATTATGCCCAATAGGAGACCTATGGATGCGGTGCGCTTGGATGTGTATAGCCCACAAGAGGAGGAGTTAGCCCTGAGCAATATGGGTGAAACCTCATTCTATCACGCCTTTCATTTTCCACAGAATATCCGATCCATTTTCATCAGTATGTATTGATGGAAGCTCGGTCCAAAAAAATAGAAAAGTGGAAACGTCGATACCTACGGCTACTCAAAAAGGCAGCTTATTTTCAGGAGGGGAAACGCCTAGTATTAAAAAAAACACCTAATACGGCTCGGATTCCTATTTTACTTTTACTTTTCCCCGATGCCAAGTTCATTCATATTTATCGAAATCCAGCGAATGTTTATGCTTCTACGGAAAAACTGTATCGCAAAGTACTGCCCGTATTTCAGTTGCAGGAATTTGACGAACGACAGTTGCAACAAGATATTATTTATATCTACAAGCACCTGATGCAAAAATATGAGCAAGACAAGGCTTTGATTCCTGAAGAGAATTTGCTGGAGATTTCTTATGATCATTTTGTACAAGCACCTGTGGAAGGTATGCAGACTTTGTATGATTTTGTAGGGCTTGATGATTTTGCTGCGGCTGCGCCGCAACTGCAACACTACCTCGCTGGGCGAGGTCAATATCAACAACAGCGTTATAGCTTAGCTCCTGAGTTGGAAGCACAGCTACAAAGAGATTGGGCTCCTTGGTGGCAACGTTATAGTTTGTAAGAGAGGTGATCATGTTCCATCCATGTTTTCGTATGGAACATGACCATTGTTTTACTCCAGTAGCTTGCGAGGCATTTCTTTGTAGATGGTAAAGGGCCAGCCTGTGCGCAATTCGTTTTTTACAGGATCAAAGAGCTTGCGGATTTTACTCTTTTTGATACGTTTGTATTTCTTTTTAATCACGATGCCAAAATGGCGTTTTAAAAAGCCAATATCGTACTGCCCTTGAGGGAGGTATGCAATAGAGCCCATCACATAGGCCTTGCCTTTGAATTGTTCGGTTCCTCTAAACTTGGGCAAACGGCCAATCACCAACACAAAATCCTCCTCCACATTCCTTCCATCACTACGAGGAATATCCGAATCACTTTTTTTCTTTTTATAAGGATAGTTTTCCATGATTAGCAAAGGCTTGACTACAATTTTAGATTTGCAGCGTCCTTTGAAATATTTGGTATCCTTTTTCAGTTGGTCGTCTACCTCTTTGGGGGTACAACGCTCAACATAGCGGTGATCTTCTTTGGAGTTTTTGGTAATATCGAGTCTTGCTTTTTTATTATCCTCTACCAGTTTGAGATACTCCTTTGCCTTTTTTCCACCCAACAAACCAGAAAGAAGATCTCCTCCTTCCTCATCTTCATCAGGTAGGAAACTTTCCTCCTCCTCATCATCTCCCCAATCAAAATCATCCTCTTCTTCCTCCTCATCATCGTCATCTTCCCAATTAAACTCCTCATCCTCTTCTTCTTCGTCATCCCAGTCGAAGTCGTCTTCATCATCATTAAAAAAAATCATAGTCTTTATTTTGTTTAGTCGCTGAATCCTATAATGCTAACAATATAAGTGATTTTCTTAAAAAAAAGGAGTTAATCTAGTTGCAAACAGGGTTTTCTTATAAAATTGTTTGAAACAAAAAATAGCAAGAAAGAACTCGTA
>CAZOLU010000491.1:0-3025 GCA_964580485.1 uncultured Saprospiraceae bacterium
TTCATGCCTTGATTAACATCAAAAAATCTAATGAATTTTTCCTATAAATAATTACGCCCACTCACTTATAGGAGCTATACATAGTTACAAAAAAAGAATAGATTTTGACGCATACAACTGCGATTGATATCAAAATTATCCCAACAATTTACTAACTTCCCTATCTAATACAAACATCAAGATGAAGCAAAGCGAAAAAATACAGGCGCTTTACGACAAAGCTCCTTACCCTGAATCTTTGGAAGGGCAGATGTCTCAAAGCACCCCCTTACTGACCCATTGGATCAATGCAGCCTCAGCACAAGCCCTATCGGATCATGCACGGATGCTTGTTGCAGGTTGTGGCTCTGGTGCAGAAGTGATGATGTTGGCACAACTTTATCCCAATGCAGAGCTCCTTGGTATTGATTTTAGTGCTCGATCTATTGAGCGAGCTAAAGCTCGTGCACAACAGTACAGCTTAGGCAATGTTGCGTTTGTAGTTGCGGATCTTATGTCGGAGGAGGAGCTTCAAGCACTTGGTCGTTTCGATTTTATACTCTGCCATGGGGTGGCAGATTATGTGGCTGATCCTGCATTGCTGATGTCGCATTTTGCGGCGCTGCTCAGCGAGCAAGGAGTGCTTTGCATGACGGTCAATAGTCCTTATCATCCGGCGGCGGCGATTCGCAAGGCTTTTGCGCAATTGGGGCAAGAGGTAGAAGATTTTGAAGATACTAGCGAGCAGCGCATGTACCTCCAAATTATGGATCATTTGATGGGGGAAGTTGCTAAGGTTCAGGGGATTGGTCGGGCTCCTACGGCGTATTTGGAGGTGGATATTTTTCCTCCGATTGCGCATCATGATGCTATTGAAACTTGGGCGGCTCGTGCACAGAAGGCGAAGCTGTCGCTATTGGGATCTATGGATGCCCCTTTGGGGCTGCTCAAGATTCCGGATACGCACCTTTCCTTGCTTTACAAAATGACGAAGGCTCAACTATCTATTTGGATGGCGGAACTTCTTCAACCTGCGGGGATACAGATGATTTTTGGAAAGACCCTTGTGGAAGCACCTGATTTTACTAGTTTTGCCAAATTGCTCAACTGGACTCCGAAATTAGCTAGTTGTGTGGGGCAATTGCCTGCTTTAGAGGGAGATCCCTTAGCTCCCAAAACACTGACTTTGAGGTTTAATGGCTTACCTGATTTTGTGATCAATAGCAATGCTTATGATTTAGAAGTGTTAAGGCTTTGTAATGGGGAACGCAGCTTGGCTGAGATTCGCAAAATGATTGATGCCAAAGGGGATTTGACGTCCCTGTTGAATGCACTTTTTCGGGTCTACCACTATGGTTTTTTGTGTTGAAGGTACTGAAGTTATTAAAAACCATAAACTGTTTAGCGTATATTCATTTCCACCTATTTCCCTAGGGTTTGAAACCCTAGGCTGCGAAAATAATCATTTGGAAGGGTTTTGCCATAGCATCCCTTCGGGAAAACCCTTCCAAATCTCAACTTCGCAGCCATGGAATTTATTTCATGGGATAGAAATACGACCACGCCAAACACATACGCAAAAAAGAGGGCTGAGCCCTTTGGGAAAGAATCCGAAAATTTCAAGCTCCTTCGAAAAAGAAACTAATCAGTTACAAATTCCAAAAACTATCGCATCAGCCATCGCAATAATAAACCACTACTCAAACTCAATAGGAACAAGATTCCAGCATATCCCAAATTGAGCAAAACTAAGTTTCCGATAAGGAATAAAATACTGTAGGTAAATGTAATAGCTAGCAACCATTGTATGGCTAAATTACCAACGACCCTATGTTGTTGATCTTTTGCGATGATGGACCAATCTCCTCCTGGTCCCACTCGTTCATAAAATCGCTCTAAGGTGGCCTTATCGGTTGGTTTACTAAAAATGGTGACCAAGAGCCAGATTAAGGTAGTAAATAAAACCGTAGTAGGTAGTGCATCCTCAAAGGCCGTTTCAAAGATAAAAAATGGGATAGAGATGAGGACAGGTGCAATCATCGCTGCAATTTCTGACCAAGCATTAACTCGCCACCAGTACCACCTTAGAATCAACACCAAGCCCAAGCCAGCTCCACATTGTAGGATAAATTGCCAAGCTCCCGAAATCTGATTGATAAAAGCACTGACGCTAATCCCGATTATGGCTAAAAACAGGGTAGTTAGGCGGGAAACCCAAATGTAATGCCCATCGGTTGCCTCTGGTCTGAAAAAGCGTTTATAAAAATCATTGACCAAATAGCCCGCCCCCCAATTCAGTTGTGTAGAAATGGTGCTCATGTAGGCTGCAAAGAAGGCAACTAGTAGCAAGCCCAGCAAGCCTGCAGGCAGGTAATCTCGCATGGCAAAAACAAAACCGTTTTTCGGAGATGCAGCATAGGCCATAGCCGTTTGCAGGCGTGGATCGTCTTCTGCCTTTTGGGCTAATGCTTGGTTAATTTTTTGGAGTTTTGGTTGAAGTTGGGCGATTTCGGGGTCCTTGGCGGCTAATGCATTCAACTCCTGATCTGTTAGCGTAAAGATCTTGTCCTCTTGTCCCTCTGCTTTAATTTCCATGACCTGCGACTTGAGGTTGGCATCGCTAATATTTCTAGGAATAGCATAAATCGTGATGGCTGCCAGCCCTACCAAAATCCAGGGCCAAGGCCGTATACAGTAATGCGCAATTTGAAAAAATAAAGTAGCCCCAAAGGCATCTTTTTCCGAACGGGTACTCATCATGCGTTGTGCTATATAACCTCCTCCGCCTGGTTCTGCTCCAGGATACCAACTGGCCCACCATTGAATGGAAATGTATGCCAGAAAGCTACCCAAGCCAAGCACCAGCCCACTTCCATCAGATGCATGCGTCAAGGTGGGGAAAAATAAAAAGCTTTCGGGTGGAAGTTGGCTTCTTAATCCATGGACTCCCCCTACTTCGGGCAGGTCTAAAATGTAGATGGCCAAAATCACACTCCCAGACATGGCAGCAATAAATTGGATGACATCGGTATATACTACTCCAAGG
>CAZOLU010000492.1:0-3003 GCA_964580485.1 uncultured Saprospiraceae bacterium
ATCCCAAAAGGGGCATTCCCTCTAGAAATGATATAATTTTGCGAATCATCGGTATTGAAGGTACTTGCTAAACCCGCCACCAAACGTGCGGGATCATTGAGTCCCCCAGCATAACGTCGTACTTCATCGATGGTAAATGATCTTGTACTGACCAGCGCCATAGGGTTGATCGATCGCATTTTGTTGTTGCGCAATAAGGTTTTATTTTTTTTAGTGCTAGGGCTAGCGGTTTCGGCGGCTGTTTCTAGCTCCTCATCCAAATTGATGACCAGTACCAACTCTTTACCAGCAGTCATATTCAACTCTGATAGTATAATTTGTTGATAGCCATCCATCTTAACTAAAATTCTTTGTCGCCCAATAGGGATATCCTCCAAGCGAAAACCGCCATCTATATCGCTGTAATCTGCAATACGAGGAGAGACGTTCAGCATTTCGACTAAGGCTCCTGAGATCGGGTTTTTGGTAGCATTATCGAGCACGGCTCCCCTCAAGATTTGAGTATTTTGCTCCTGTGCAAATACCGTAGTTCCCCAAAGTAGTAGAAGCATTTGCCCTATACTCCAATAATTTACAAGCTTTTTAATAGACATCTGTGTTTGGTTTTGTGATTTTGATTAAAAGCTAGGGTAAAATGGGAGGAGTTTTCACATTGAGTTGATGGCCTTTTTCAAGGCTAAAATTTATTTTAGAATGATGAACAAATAAATGTTTGATGAGTTTTCCACTTTTCGTGCTGCGCTTAGCGATGCAGATTCGGATCTCAAATCTATATTTAATTTTGGCTTTGAGCCAACAGGCGTAATTTATTATTTTTTTGAGAAAAGAATGAAATTATATCAAAGTATTTACCAAAAATTAGAGCATAAACATCTTAATTTTTTAGCTGGTATGCAATAGCAAGGCTGATGCCTGGGGTTTGCCCTACTTCATCGGCAATTCCTCCTCCTAGTCCAATTCCAGCCCAAAGCGACCAGTTGGGATTAAGGTCACATCCAAATTTTACACCTGGAGAAAGATACTGTTGATTGTTGTGAAAAAGACCTGTTTGATACAAACGACGTCGTCCTGCAGTTTCCTCATCATAATCGGTAGGATTGATAGGAGTTAGGAGACTTAGCATAATAATGATATAATAGTGTTCTTTAATCCTTGTTCCGATTTGAGAGTTGGAGATTAACTGCCCACTATAGCCGTTACTTCTAAAGTTATAGCCAAGTTCTGTACTGGCGAAGAAACGAGGCTGCCCATACCCCACAAGAATCAAGGGACAAATCCCCCAAGCAGAGGGCCCCGTGCGCAGCCCTGTTGTTTCATCATAAGCTGCCGTCTTGAGAGTCGTATTGAGTTTAAAAGCCATGCGAAAGGCTTTGTCTTGCATGATGCCATAAGTGAAGCCCAAACGAATGTTGCCTAGGTTGGCTAGGGTAGCTGCGGGAATGGCTAGGCTATCTCCCCCTGCAACAAGAGGGAGTTGTGCATCTGGATTGAGATTAGATGAAGTATGGGCAACCCGAAAAGGCAGGTGAACCGTCAACATCAAGTTATCAAATAGCCCATACTCTGTATAGTTGTCAATTGTTATGTCAGTTACAAAACGAGGCAATAGCACTGCTGGTCCATCGGCATTGAATACTGAGGAGTAGGCACTAAAACTTGTTCCCAAATGGGTGTAAAGTTCCCCTTTTTTTTTGGTCCAGACTTGTTGGGCTTGAAGAGGGCTGAAACTGATCCATAAAAAGCCTAAGCATAAGATCCAGCATTGAATTTTAAGCATCATAGTAAAAGAATTTGATGGGAAGTTCTTCAAATAACTTCGGTAGGTTAATTAAATTTCACTGAAAGATGCTAATAAAAATTCATTTTTTGACTATTTGGTCTAATTATCTCGCATACCGGGGTTGTAGTCTACCTTTTTTACTTTAATATCTTCATTCCAATCCACTACTTTCACCTTGAAATCTTCGCCATAATCTACTTCTTGCCATTCTCCGCAATCATCTGCGCCCCATTCAACAAACTCTACCCCAAGATCTTCATCATAATTGACATATTTGATGCTAAAATCTTCTCCATGCTCCACAAATTTAACCTTGCCTTTGAGGGGAATACCTTGATAAGTGCAGCTTGCTTTGGGATGACAGTAAGGCATCATCGCCGCAAAAAAAGCACAAAAAACAGCAGCGCCCTTGAGTTCAGCATCTACCTCAGGCATCTCATCTACGATATCCCAAGTTTTCCAAATATCTTTGCCTGAAACATAGCGTGTTTGGAGGCGCATCGTTCCTTTTTTGCGGTCATCATGCTCAATTTCCCATTCTTGCCAAGCCTTGTCGCTACTGCTAAAACGAGTTCGGACATAGAGTCGTTCTTTGCTATTGTTGTCAAGCTCTACCTCCCATTCTTTCCAAGCATTTTCACCACTAAAGACGGTATTCATACGAATCCGCTGCTTACCTTCCCACTCCCATTCTTTCCAAGCGTTGTCGCTACTAAAGACCGTACTGATGACTACATCTAGATCGTCTCCCTGCAAATGCCATTGCTGCCAGGCTTTGGCATCGCTAAAAGGCATAAAGAGTTTGTATTTCTGGTCAGCTGTTTGCAACCACCAAGAACGCCAAGCCTCATCACCAGTTACATACTCGGTATCCAGTTTTTTAAATTGCATCGTTTTGGGTTGTGCAGCATCTTCTGTTACATAGTCTTCCTCTGTGTTTTGGGCATAAGTGGCAATAGCGAGAAGTGTGAAAACCAACCCCAAGTAAAATATTTTCATAGTATTCAATTTTTATAATTGCTTATCAATCCTTGTTCCAAGAAAGCTAATTTAGCATTTTCAACCCCTAAAATATTAAAAATTCGTACCTATTTGGCCTGTTTTTTTAGCGTCTAGCCTTGCTAGCTTTGGGATCTTGCTAATTTTTGGAGTATTCAAGGCTTTGCGAATAGGCGTAGCGATGCGCAATAGTCTCGTCTTGGGCTGAAAGCCCTGACGAGAGC
>CAZOLU010000493.1:0-3001 GCA_964580485.1 uncultured Saprospiraceae bacterium
GAAGGGGCCGAAGCTATGAAGCGTAGCGACCCTTTAGGTGCCCCTCCTCAAAAAACTGAGCCCTTCGAGAAAGAATCCGAAAATTTCAAGCAATCATCGGGCTAAATAGTTTCATGAAAAATTAAAATTAGCTTGCTTCTTTTATTACTTTTACGGAACGCTATCCCTATTCTATTGTTAAGGAAGGGAATACCGAAAACTTATAAATTTAATTCAAAAGCTATATGAGTAAACGAGTTGTGGTAGGACTTTCTGGGGGGGTGGATTCCAGTGTGGCGGCCTATCTCTTATTGGAACAAGGTTATGAGGTGATTGGACTTTTTATGCGCAATTGGCATGATGATGAGGTGATTATAGAAAGTGAATGCCCTTGGATTGAAGATAGCAACGATGCTTTGTTAGTAGCTCAAGCTTTGGGGATACCTTTTCAGGTAGTGGATTTAAGTGAGGAGTACAAAGCTCGTATTGTAGATTATATGTTTGCAGAATATGAGGCAGGGCGTACTCCTAATCCTGACGTGCTTTGTAATCGGGAAATCAAGTTTGATACCTTTCTTAAAACTGCTTTGGCCTTGGGGGCCGACTATGTAGCTACTGGGCATTATTGCCAAAAAACGAGCTTTGAAAAAGATGGGCAACTTATTCATCAACTCAAAGCAGGAGCCGATCCCAAAAAAGATCAAAGCTATTTTCTCTGTCAGTTGAGTCAAGAACAGCTAAAGTATGCCCTTTTCCCTATTGGGCACTTGCAAAAATCGAAGGTGCGAGAAATTGCAGCCGAGCAGGGTTTGGTTACCGCAGAGAAAAAGGACTCGCAAGGACTTTGTTTTGTAGGTAAAATTCGACTGCCAGAGTTTTTGCAGCAGCAATTGGCACCTCAAAAAGGAGATATTGTAGAAATATCTGCCGATGCACCTATTTATCAAGCCCAAAAAGTAGCCCTTGAGCAAGCCTCTGACGAGCTCAGTCGCCTAAAGGCTATGAGTCAAGATTACTCGTACCAACCCCAAATGGGTAAGGTGCTCGGTCAGCATAATGGAGCACATTATTTTACCATCGGTCAGCGCAAGGGGCTAGGCGTGGGTGGAACTGGTGAACCGCTTTTTGTCATCGCCACAGATACAAAACGCAATATCATTTATACGGGACGAGGAAAGCAGCATCCTGGGCTTTATCGTATGGGCTTGTTCATTCCTCAAATAGATCTCCACTGGCTTCGAGAAGATTTAAGCATGGAGCCAGGCGAATCTAGAGCTTATCTAGTGCGTATTCGCTATCGACAACCCTTGCAAAAAGCTAGGATTTACCAACAAGCAGATGGCTTATATATTCTATTTGAGCAAGCGCAAAGGGGGATTACTCCTGGGCAATTTGCGGCTTGGTACGATGGAGAAGAATTATTGGGTTCGGGGGTAATTGCTTAGAATTGCAGAATATAGTCTATAAAATACAGGTGCAACTAATTTTATACAAAGATGGCTACACCTAATGCAGATCTTTTTTATCTTGAGTAATAAAGCTTGAGGATATGAAGCATAAATAAAGATGGATCTAAGAACTTAAATGAGATGTGTTTTGGATAAAAAAAAGACCTTAGAAGCTATTCATAAGTTGTATGAAAACTGGGCTGGGCAGCTGCCTGATAGTACGGAAGTTTTACCCCCTTCAGGTTCTGATCGGCGTTATTTTAGACTAAAGTCAAGCAACCAATCTGCTATTGCAGCTTACAATGAGAATTTTGAAGAAAATCAAACCTTCCTTTATTTTTCTAAGCATTTTAGAAATTTAGGTATTGCTGTACCAGAAATTTATGCGGCAAATTTACAGGCCTCTGTTTACCTTGTAGAGGATTTAGGAGATCAAGCTTTGCTACACTATCTTCAAGCAGAGCGAGCTGAAAAGGGATCGGACTTTACGGATAAATTGAGCCACTACTATCAAGAAGCGGTAAAGAAACTGGCTTTTTTACAGATTAGAGGTGGGGAAAACTTAGATTATTCCAAATGTTATCCAACGGCTGTTTTTGATCAACAATCTATGTTATGGGATTGCAACCAATTTAAATATTGGTACCTACAACCTTCGCAGATTGTATTCAATGAAATGCGCTTGGAGCAAGATTTTCAAGCATTGACCCAATTTTTGATGGAGGCTGAGCAGGGTTATTTTATGTTTCGGGACTTCCAAGCCCGAAACATTATGATTCATCAAGAGGAGTTATACTTTATCGACTATCAAGGGGGGAGAAGAGGGCCTTTGCAGTATGATTTAGTTTCCCTTTTATTTCAGGCCAAAGCAGCAATTCCATACCAAAAGCGATTGGAATTACTAGAATATTATATCGAGGAAGTTCAGAGCTTGCGAGCTATTGATGTTGCAAGTTTTAAAAACTATTATTATGGTTTTGTATTGTTGCGAACGATGCAGGTTTTGGGGGCTTATGGGTTTAAGGGCTATTATCAACGCAAAGCGCATTTTCTGACGAGTATTCCTTTTGCTTTGCGCAATTTGAGGTGGTGGATGGAAAGTGTGGATTTTCCTCTCGAAATTCCACACTTGCGTCAGGTTTTTGAGCGGGTTTTGCGAGCAGCAGCGGCTGAGCCGCTGCCCGAGCCTCCCAAATTGCCCCAAGAACGCCTAAAACTTCACCTCTCCTCCTTTTCCTATAAAGCGGGGCTGCCTGAAGACAAAAGTGGACATGGCGCAGGTTTTGTCTTTGATTGCCGATGCATTCACAATCCAGGACGTTATGAGGAGTACAAAACCCTAACAGGGCTAGATCTAGCTGTAAAAGAATTCTTTTGGAAAGATGGAGAAATGGAGCGCTTTCTGAAACCTATTTTTGAAACGATTCGCCAAGCTGTGCAAAAATATCTAGACCGAGGCTTTACCGATCTAGGCATCAATTTTGGTTGTACGGGTGGGCAGCACCGATCGGTTTATGCCGTAGAAGCTGCAGCGCAATTCCTCCTACGGGATTTTGGCGAGGCGCATCTCGATA
>CAZOLU010000494.1:0-2967 GCA_964580485.1 uncultured Saprospiraceae bacterium
GAGTTCTTTCTTGCTATTTTTTGTTTCAAACAATTTTATAAGAAAACCCTGATTAAGGCATTAACCCAACTAGTTGAGCATATTTTCCAGAGCTTCTTGATCCAGAATAGTGATTTTACTTCCCTTGACCTGCACCAACTCCTCATCTTTAAAATCGGAGAGGGTACGAATCACAGTTTCTTTGGCCGTACCGACCAAACTGGCAAGGTCATCTCTAAGAATGGCAATGGTAAAGGTATCTTGATTTTCCTCCTTGTAGCGTTTTTGTAGGCGCAGTAAAGCATCTGCGACTCTTTTGCGTACAGAGTTGTAAGCTAATTCAATTAGTTGCTCTTCTTTTTCTGTAAGGTCATGCGCCAACGATTGTAAAAACTTGGAAGCTACGCTAGGGTTATTGTGTAATAATTCAAAAAACTCTTTTTGAGGAACAATGCTAATTTCACAATCTTCCATTGCCACAGCACTTTCCGGGTAGGTGGTGGATTGTAGCATTGGTAAAAAGCCTATAAAATCGCCTTCTTTATACAAAAACATAATCAACTCCTTCCCATCCTCATTGGTTTTGTAGGTTTTGACCTTCCCTTTATTGAGAAAGAAGATCTGCTTGGGATATTCCCCTTCTCTAAAAATAAAATCCTTTTTACGATAGCTGCGACTTTCACGGTCTTGGGCCAACTCCATTAGGGCTTCCATACCCCGTTCTGGATCGGCAAAGCCCGTTCCATTAGGCCCTTGGGCTTTGATAAATTGCTCATGTTTGCGGAGGCGTACTTCAATCGCATTGAGTAGTTCCACATCATCAAAAGGCTTGGTAATGTAGTCATCTGCACCAAGGTTCATTCCTTTGCGAAAGTCTGCTTTTTCCGTTCTTGCCGTTAAGAAAATAAAAGGAATATGTGCAGTGATTTGGCTCTGTCCTAAAATGCGTAAAACGCCAAAGCCATCTAGTTCTGGCATCATTACATCACAAATAATTAAATCGGGAAGCAGTTCATTGGCCACTTTTACTCCTTCTTTTCCATTTTCGGCGGTGAATACCTCATAGTTGGATAATTCTAAAATTTCAACAGTGTTTTCACGCACATCAGGATTATCCTCAATAATTAAAATTTTTTTCATGCCTTTTGTTTTAATTATCCATAATAGTATAGGACTCAGTCTTAATGATCAAATGACAGAGCATCAGGAGTCTATAAAACATCAAAGATAAAATATATATACGAATTGGTTTGAATAGCCCATAGTTGTGTCGGCTATGGTAGATTTTGCCTCTCAATATACCAATATTTTGTTGATTATGCCAGTAGAATATTAAAATATATTCTATAAGTATCTGTTATCAAAGCTAAAATAAATAGAAAAGGGGATCTAGTACTCTGTCCTGAAAGTTTTTTAATATAGCTTTTATGGAGTAGCCCTGAAAGCGAGCTGGCATGATGCAATGCATCATAAGTGTAGGCAGTGATTCCAGTTGCGAGGTGGTGAAGCCCCTCGCTAAGTATTCTACAATAATTTTCTGGACGCTGTAGTAAAAAGCTCTAAATTATAGATAGTCAATCACCTTCAAAATTTCACCAAAGTAAAGTATATCAAAATAGTATTAAAAATATAAGATTATGCATTACTACGCACTGGGAGATTTTCCTCATAAAAGACATATCCAATTTAGAAAGCCCGATGGCAGTTTGTACCATGAAGAACTTTTTTCCACAGAGGGCTTTTCAGATGTATATTCACTACTTTACCATGTGCATCCTCCTACACAGATCCGCCAAGTGGGAGAACCCTATTCCGTAGCCCCCAAAGTTTATAAAGACAATCAACTAAAGCCTCGTTGTTTAAAAGGTTTTTTGGTTGCGCCAGAGGATGATTACCTTAAAAGTCGCAAACCTGTTTTGGTCAATAATGATTGCCAGATTATCCTAGCGGCACCTCGCCAATCGATGACCGATTATTTTTTCAAAAATGCAGATGCCGATGAAATGCTCTTTATTCATAAGGGAACTGGCAAGTTGAAGACCATGTATGGTCATATTCCTTTTGAATATGGGGATTATTTGGTGATTCCAAGAGGGACAACCTACCAATTGGAGTTTTATACGGAGGAGAATCGGCTTTTGATTTTAGAATCTAAAAGTCCTATTCGCACGCCCAAGCGATATCGCAATAAATTTGGTCAGTTGTTGGAGCATTCTCCATTTTGTGAGCGAGATATTCGCAAGCCACAGGATTTAGTTACGCATGATGAGCAGGGGGACTTTTTATTCTATATCAAAAAAGAAAATATCATCTACCCTTATACCTATTTGAATCATCCTTTTGATGTGGTAGGCTGGGATGGCTATTGCTATCCTTTTGCGTTCTCGATTCATCAATTTGAACCGATTACGGGGCGTGTACACTTACCTCCTCCGATTCATCAGACCTTTGAAACCAATGCTTTAGTGGTCTGTTCTTTCTGTCCTCGTTTGTATGATTATCATCCCAAGTCTATTCCAGCACCTTACAATCATTCCAATATTGACAGTGATGAGGTCTTGTATTATGTAGATGGTGATTTTATGAGTCGGGCTAATGTAGAACAGGGTATGATTACCCTGCATCCCGCAGGTATTCCTCATGGACCACATCCTGGTACTGTAGAAAAGAGCATTGGACAAAAAGAAACAGCAGAGTTGGCGGTAATGATTGATACTTTTAGACCTTTGTATATGACTGAGCATACGGCTGCTTTGGAGTTGCCAGATTACTACAAAAGTTGGCTGCCTAAGGAGTAGTTTGCTGTTCTTCAAGTCAAGGGCTTAAATATGAAAACTCAAAAGCGTATTGTATGTACGGTTACGAATGATCTGAGTTATGATCAGCGAATGCAGCGGATTTGTAGTACCCTTGCTGCAGAGGGCTATCAGGTGCTGCTTGTTGGGAGGCGACTGCCCCATTCCAAACCCTTGAATGACCTGGCTTTTG
>CAZOLU010000495.1:0-2950 GCA_964580485.1 uncultured Saprospiraceae bacterium
AAACCAAATTAGGCAAACGCCCATCTCGTGAATTTAACCTGGTATGATTCTCAAAATATTGAAATTGATTAAAAGTCTATAAAGTGTCCAAACGTACTCGATCTATAGCTGCCCTTACCCGATTTTACCGAAAGTATCACCGCTATTTCGGCTTGGGGCTACTCTTTTTTATTTTTATAAGTAGTATTACGGGAGTTTTATTATCCTGGAAAAAAGACCTTGCACTGATTCAGCCTCCTACTCAGAAAGGAGAAAAAGCAGTATTAGCCGAGTGGCTGCCAGTAGCTACCTTGGCAGAGCGAGCAGAAGCAGCTTTACGTGCTGCCCAACCACAACTAAAAGACTATACTCTTGATCGTATCGACCTACGCCCTTCCAAGGGTATTGCCAAGTGCCTGTTTAAAAAAGGTTATTGGGAAGTGCAAATCACAGGTAGCACTGGAGAGGTAAAATCTGTTGCTAGGCGGCATTCCGATTGGATTGAAGCCCTGCACGATGGCTCTATCATTAGCGACTTATTCAAACTCATTTCCATGAATTTACTAGGATTTGGACTATTGGTCCTATCCTTTTCTGGCTTTTTTCTGTGGTATAATCCCAAACGTATCCGGAAACTCAAGAAAAAAGAAGGGCTAAGCGCTACTCTAAAAAAATAGGGTTATAGCATCGAATGCCACAACCCTGTGTAAACTTATTTTCAAGTAAAAAACCAATGTTATTCAGCACTCGCTTTTTTAAAGGTGGAGAACATATCCACTGCTTTTTGGAAGAAATCTTGTTTGTCACTTGCAAGACGTGCCAATGCATTTTTCAACATCTCTGAAGCTTTGGTCTCTACTGGTGGGACTTCAGACTCCATGGGGTTTTGCACTTTTTCCAAGGCCTCAAGATTAGCAGCTAGTGCGTCCATTTTGGCATCTACTTCGGTGAGTACCTTATGTAAATCCTCCAGCTCCTTGGTAGCAGCAAGCACCTCTCTGGAATTCGATTGAGTCGCATCTAACCACTGTTTTAGAGCTACCAGAAACTCATCGGTACGCAAATCATGCACCACAACCATCGCATTCAACGCTTCCTTAATGAGTTCGTCTGTTACGACTATCTGACTGATATCCTTCACCTTAGGTTCAAGATTATTGATAATACCATTCAGAATATCCCGCTTTTGCTCTGCCTCCTTTTTGTACTCTGCTGCTTCTGCCAACAGATCTTGGTCATTGACATTTTCTAGGGCATCATCCTCTCGATCTGAAGTTTCTACCTCTTCTGCCACAGCCATAGTAGCACTCTCTACAGAATCTACAAACTGTACGTTGGCAAAAGGTTTTAGTAGGTTTTTGTATACTTCTTTCAAAACCGGGCGCTTGGCACCTTTCCCAGTTTTCACCTCCAAACTCAACATCCCTTCTTTAAACATACAACGTCCTGCAGCAAGTGTTTTACTCGTCTTATTTTGCTTGACATATTTTTTCCAGAGAGAGGGAATATCTCCGATAAAGAGGATCGGCATAGAACCATCTTCCCCACCATAATCAAATTCACTATCATAAAAGAAAGAAGTAGGTTCGGTGAAATCTTCTTTCAGTAAGTTTTTCAAAGTTTTCTTAACAAATCCCAAACCCTTCTGCTTGGCAACATCCAGGTTTTTTAATTTAGATTTCATCATGATTTATAAATTTTCGCAAAAAGCGTAGTTTTCAAATTATTGGATAAAGATTAAAGTGCAGCCCCCACTTGTCCGTACTGTGCACGCAAAGCTTCTAACTCATTCTCTGTCAGTTTAGCTCCAGAAGCATATTCTTCCCATTGATCTCGTTTTCCAAGTTTTTCAGAAATAGATTTCTCAATTTCTTGACGACCACCTGGAGACAAGCGATAGGTGCTTAGATCTTTCAACATCTTCTTGATTTCGGTAAAGTCGAACTCTACTGCATCAAATTTAAGGGTAGTACTAAAGCTCTTAGAGGTTTCTGCCAAGAAGAGAGACATCCGACCAAGTTCCCACTCTACCACAGGATCTTTGGAAGTAAACCATTTCACTACGGTGCGTAAAGCAGAGGTCAGTCCTACGCTAAAGGCCAGTTCCCCATAAATTTCAAAAGCCAAACTAGCGGAAGCCCCTAGTTTAAATGCACCTTTTTGAGCTTCACCAGAAAGTTTCCGTAGAATATTCAGATTGGCTTTAGCTTCATTAATACGTCCCTCGGCAGTTAATTTAGCGGTGGCTTTAGCCTCTACAATGGCTAATAAATTCACTCCTAAGGAAACATTACCCGTAAGGGAAATCGCTCCGGTAGCTGTTAAAGAAGCATCTAAAACTCGCAATTCTGCAGGTTTGAAGGTATTGTAGAAGGTCACCTCTCCAGATAAGGTAAAGGCAGCTCTTGAGCTCAAGCCGACTCCTGCAGTAAGGTTGATCCAGCCCAAAGAAACAATAGGTACAGATACACTGTAACTAAACAACTCCTTGTTCCAATCTATAAAAGTTTTGTTGAAGGTCTTGGGCAGATAAGCATCTAAGCCCTCTGGGAAATTCTTCGCAGCTTCGATGGTAGAATCTGCCAACTTATAGGCTTTGAGGAACTTGCCCACTAAATCGAAGGCAGGACCCAGGGGCTTGATAGCATCACCAAATAGCTCTGAAGCCTTGTCTCCTGCCATCTCGATCAAGCCTTCGCCAACAGCAGCCAACTGACGTGTGAGGGACTGAGTTCCTACCTCTTCGCTCTGAGCTTTGTTGAAAATAGCATCAAGAGTACCTTGTAGATTCATAATGGCACCACTGAGACGCTCTACTCTTTGCCAAGACTCCGATTGCTCCACGTAGGAGATAGCTCCATCTAGCAAACGCTCTAAATCATCTGTTACACTTTTCTTAATTGCTTTTTTGAGATCTTTCACCTGCTCCTCTCCTCCTGAAGTCCACCAATCGTAGTCTTCCATCACCTTT
>CAZOLU010000496.1:0-2948 GCA_964580485.1 uncultured Saprospiraceae bacterium
TTTGCTATCTTTTTTTGTTCTGCGATAAGCATACGATAAAACTATTCCTTTTCTTTATTGACTCGGTTTTTGGGCACAATTAGTTTGGAATTTTTAGCAAAAGGCATTAATTGTTCCAGCAACTCATCAGAAAGGCTGTTGAGGTCTAAGGAGAGTTTCAGTTGCCCTTCAGTAGTGGTCGTTTTGATGTCTTTAATAGCATCAATTTCAGGATTTTCGATCACTTCTTCATGCTCTGCAATGTCTTCAGAAACGACAACTCGCTCTACCACTTTTTCAATAACGGGATGATTGGTCACGGCGGACTCTGTTTCATTTTTGTACCTCAATAATTGGAGCAAGGTTAGTTCTGAAAGACCATTTCTACTTGAGACTTCAAATAAACTCTCCTCAATATTAGAGCTATGACTATTGACATAGGCGATATGCTCATGCACTACGGCATTTCCCTTTCGCAACACCTTAACCACCTGTCCTAGAAAGCGGAGTAGATATGGGATTTTACCATCATACAAGTAGACTTTAAAAGGGCTTTCTTCTCTCCACTTGAGATAATAACTTGCGCCCCATTCTTTGCTTTCTGCAATAAGATGCTCAGTATCTAGTTCTTCTTCAATGCTAGAACTAGAAAGCTCTACATTCTTAATAGAGATATTGGTGAGGTGAATGCCAGCCTGCTCCATCACTAATCGAACATGCGCCATACTCAGCTCATAGTTTTCTTTAAGCTGCTCCTGTTGCTTGCTGTCAAAATAACGCAGTTCGACATCTGCGTGACTATCGACCTGATAATTAAAGGCTTCTACCTCATCGCCTTCTACACTTGTGATATAGGGTAATGGAATATTTACTGTAATTTGATCTAGGGTATTGTAGAGTTTTCGCAACCAATGGATACGATCATCTTCAGAGCTAAAGTAAGTCCCCTCTGACTGCAACCACAATACAGTATTAAGTAAGTGCTGAGGGTTACTATTATGCACCTCATTCAGTTGTTTTTGGGAAGCAGTTTGTCCTAATTTATCATTGAGATATCGTCTTAGTCTAACTAAACTTGAACGGTGGGCATTGAGTCCTAGAGCGATGAGAAAACTCAGGCGATCATCCCCCAATTCAGTTTTAATTTCTATGCTAGGATCATCATTATCATCAAAGCTGTGTATGCTATCTGCTTTACCTACCCATTCGTTTAGCCAGCTAGGCAATTGTTCTCGCAACAATGCATAAGCTTCAGGATACACCTTAGCTTTTAGATCAAAATCTTCTAGTGCAGGATGATCGGAGCTGTATAGCTCAATAGATTCTGGTCGATCCTCATTCGCCAACCATGCATTGTAGCAACGCTCTAGCAACTCTTGTTGTAGCACCTCCTCAGCTTCACCTTCGGCTAGAGGGCGTATCGGCGCAGCATAGTAGGTATTTTTTTCAAAGTAAGGTTGGAAGATGAGTTTTTGAGCTCCAAACTCAAAGGCAGCACGGTGGGTTCCCTCCTCCATTCTTAATAACAGATCCAGATCAGTGTAGTACTCAGCATTGACCACTGCCCTGGGATCAATAAAAGCAGTATTTTTCAGGTGCAGGGTTTCAAAATGAGATAAGGCTATGGTTTCTCCGTTATTGGTTTGAATACTGAAATCCCTTAGAATTTTATGGTTGTCCTCTAGTTTAGCCATAAGCAACACAAAAGCCAGTTGTGAAGCATTTTCCAAAAGCTTGTATTCTTTACGCAATTCACTGAATACCTTTCGCAAAGGACGTTCCTCCATCTCAAAGCAGCGGCGTCTAAGAGAGGTTGGCGCTTCATAATCGACTAGTTTTTCTAAGATGTCATTCAGTAGTGCCTGAATTTCAGTAAACCTAGGCAATACTTTGGCTAAATCAAGACTATACTTCCCATCTCTTTCAATGCTGATGTTGAGTGTAGGATCAAAGGCTAAATCTGTTAATTTTAGCAGGTTGCCTTGCTCATCTTCGATGTAAATTTTTTCTCGAACTTTACTATGATCCGCCTCCTTATTTCTAAAAATTTGCAGGGCTTGATGCTCAAAACTATCTTTATCATAAATTTTCCCTTGTTGCAGGACAATTTTGTCAATTTTGGCAAAGACCTTTTCTTGAATATCGGCATCCCCACTTTCCACAATCATCGCAGATAGCAGTTCAGGAGATATATTTCGGGACTTGGAAAGGGTACTAAAAAGTTCTGAGCCTAGCAACAACCCCTCATTATTTAACTCTTCGAAATAAACCTTTTTGGGAAGCAGTTTATATTCATCCCCAAAGGACATGGCAATTTTATCTGCCAAGTGTTGCTGTCCTTTATCTAAATAATAGGGAATAGACTTGGATCTAGGATTGACCCTATACTCTCGATTATTCTCTCCTTCTTCGATCGTCAATAACTTGAAACAATGTTCCTTGGTATGATCTAAAAAGAATTGTAGTGCACTCACCTCTTCTTGGCTGAGGATCTGCTCCTTTCGTTTTAGGAGTTTAGATAAAGCGATATCTCTTGTTTTAAACGGCTTTTGACTAAGATAAGGAAGCACTTCTGGGTGCGGAGTAGTGTATCCCGTTAAGCTGTAAATAGCCTTTCGCAATGCAGTATAAGGTTCGAAATCCTGCATAGCAGCATGATAAAACAAGGTAGTCGTTGATACAAAACCTTGTTCAGCATCTACAAAAACATAGGGCATCGCATTTAGTGGACGAGCAGATTTTGCAAGCTCTGCATATTTTTGCACCCCTTTATAGAAAGCTCCAATACTATTATAAATCTTAGAGTTTTGAGTCAGTTGTTCCCATTTTAGAACAATAACATTACTGTAGATATCTGATTTTTTTGCCAGATACATCTCCAACCAATCTACATCTTCTTCCTCTTTAATTTGATAATCTTTGAGCCAATCTTCTACTTCCTCTGTAGAAGGGATCAGACTGCTCAGTAC
>CAZOLU010000497.1:0-2947 GCA_964580485.1 uncultured Saprospiraceae bacterium
AACTGGCGCAGGTATGATGGATTGTAAAAAAGCCTTGCAAGAAGCCGAAGGTGATTTTGAAGGTGCCATCGAGTACTTGCGTAAAAAGGGTCAGAAAATGAGTGAAAAGCGTGCCGACCGAGATGCTAAAGAAGGGGTGGTAATTGCTTTGACAAATGACGACCATAGCAAAGGTATTGTAGTGCGTATCGGTTGTGAAACAGATTTCGTTGCTAAAAACGAAGATTTTGTCAATTACGTTAAAGCAGTAGCCAATCTTGCCTTAGCAAACTTTCCTGCTGATGCAGAGGCTCTTCTACAACTTGAATTAGACGGCAAAACGCTGGCTGACTCTTTGGTTGAAAAAACAGGAGTAATTGGTGAAAAAATTGAATTGAGTGGCTATGGCCGTGTTGAAGCAGCAGCGGTAATCCCTTATATTCACATGGGCTACAAAGCTGGTGTAGTTGTTGGATTCAACAAACAAGTAGATGGTGTTAACACTGCAGGTAAAGACGTTGCTATGCAAATTGCAGCAATGCGCCCTGTTGCTGTAACTAAAGAGCAGGTAGATCCTTCTATTGTTGAAAAAGAAATCGAAATTGCTAAAGAGCAGGCTCGCAACGAAGGTAAACCTGACAACTTGTTGGAGCGTATCGCAATGGGGAAACTCAATGCTTTTTACAAAGAAAAAACTTTGTTGAACCAAGAGTTTGTCAAAGGCAACAAGGAAACTGTTCAGCAGTTTCTTAATACTATTGATAAAGATTTAACGGTGACTGACTTCAAACATATTGAGTTGGGCTAAGCCTTTATCTTATAGAAAAAGCGTTTCGTTATCGAAACGCTTTTTTTTTGAATATTCCTGATGTGTTGGACATGCTCCAATCTCGTATTTTATCATTTGCGCTGCTTTGCTTCAACTGCTAGGTTATATACCTCAGAGAAAGGCAAGCAGGCTTTAACTTTTCTATCATGGCAAATCGTTTCAAACGGGTGCTTCTTAAATTGAGTGGTGAATCTTTGATGGGAAACAAAGAATTTGGTATCTCTCCTCATATGCTCAATCATTATGCACATGAAATTAAAAGAATTACAGATTTAGGAGTTGAGGTGGCTATCGTTATCGGTGGGGGAAATATTTTTAGAGGCCTTGAGGCTAATAACTCAGGAATTGAAAGAGTACAAGGCGATTATATGGGGATGCTGGCTACGGTAATCAATGGTTTGGCTTTGCAATCTTCTTTAGAGGAGCTGGGAATCTATACCCGCTTGATGACAGCTCTTGGTATGGATAAAATTGCCGAACCTTATATCCGTCGTCGTGCGATTCGCCATTTAGAGAAAGGAAGAGTGGTTATCTTTGCTGCTGGTACTGGTAATCCTTTCTTTACTACCGATTCTGCTGCTGCGCTGCGGGCAAATGAAATTGCTGCGGATGTTATCCTGAAAGGAACACGGGTAGATGGTATATATACTGCCGATCCTGAAAAAGATCCCAATGCTGTAAAATATGATAATGTTTCCTTTATCGAAGTGATTCGTTCTGGCTTGAATATTATGGATATGACTGCCTTTACCATGTGTCAGGAAAATTCAATGCCCATCATTGTATTTGATATTAATGAGCCTGAAAACCTCGTAAGAATCATTAAAGGAGAAGCTATTGGCACTTTGGTAACCGATTAACGTCGCACAGCATATCACGCTATAGAGAAGGCCAACATCACAAAAGCTGTTGACCTTCTCTTTTTTTCCACCAATCTACAAATTCTTGTAAGCCCTCCATATTTGATTGCGATGGAGCATAATTCAACAAACGCTTAGCTTTTTCAATACTAAAGGTATTCGAATAATACAATTGCCCTACGGCATACTGTGTCAATACAGGTTCTTCCTCCGTAGTTCTTAAACTGGCAACGATTTCTAGAATTTGAGCGACTTGTCGGATGACCCAAAATGGAATCTTCCGACCTTTCCAGTCCAAACCCAAACCCTCAAAAACCTTGGCAATCATATCCCATAACCGAGTAGGTTCTGCATTCGTAATATTGTAAATCTGCCCAATGGCCTCTGGTTTTTGGGTCTGAACGGCTAGCTCTACGGCCTCGCAAAAATTTTGTATAGTCGTCATCGAACATATCGTATTCCCCTTTCCAATCACTTTGAGCCGCCCAGCATGATAAGCACGCAGTACCCTAGGCATAATGGTAAAATCACCACGCCCATAAATTGCTCTTGGTCGTAGAATAATAGCCGAAAGTCCTCGCTCTATGGCTTGCAAAACCAATTGATCTGCCTTGTGTTTAGTTGCTGCATAGTGGTTGATAAATTGAGTAGGTACAAAGTCCTCTTGTATTTCCAACTGATGTTGCATCTGCACATACACACTACCCGAAGAAACCTGAATAAAGCGAATGTCTCGATCCGAGGCAAGTGCCGCCTCTAACAACTGATGTGTCGGCTCAACATTGGCCATATAAAACCGCTGATAACTCCCCCACGTAGCACTCAAAGCTGCGGCATGGACGACAGCATCCACCTCCTTCACAAGGCTGGCCACAAAGTCAGCATCTAGCAAATTCCCTACCCGATATTCAGCCCCCATCGCCTCTAGCCGCTTTACTGCCAACTTTGACCTACCCGTAGCCAATACATCATAGCCCTGGTTTAGTAAATATTCTGTTAGCCTACCGCCAACAAAGCCGCTTGCTCCTGTGATGAGTATGTGCATGGGTTGCTATTTTTATTGAGTTTTAAATAAAATGATTAACTATTTAGCCCCATGATCGCCGAGCCCTATGCCAAAAGTCCCAAGGAGAAAGGGAACGGCTCAGTCAAATCCCACTGCTAGGATCCTTTCGCTTCGCTCAGCCCCTCGTCTATGACGAGGAGCAAAGCATCCTGCAGCTTAAAATTTTCGGATCCTTTCCCGAAGGGCTCAGTCTTCTTTTTTGCAAAAAAATAA
>CAZOLU010000498.1:0-2934 GCA_964580485.1 uncultured Saprospiraceae bacterium
CTTTAGTGCGATGCTCATTGTAATGACCAAAACGAATAGCAAACTGCTTGTTGTACCAATATTCAAAACCAAAAGAGTACATCAACTCCTGAATTTCTTCTCTAAATCCACCCGGTGCATCACCAAAGGAAGAGAAAACAGAAGCAGGAACCGATTGCTGTTTATAGTCAGGAACATCATCTCCATCTGCATTATACTCTGGATTGGCTATAGCATTACCCTGTCCGTCATCAATAGTCTGTGGAATAGGCGTTGGAACCATCAATTTATTAATATCCATAGCAAAGGTAATGGAGTTGTGTTCATCTATATAATATTCAAAGGCACCACCTAATCCCAAATTAGCAGGAATATAATCTCGATTAGCAGAGTTGGTATAAGATACCTTAGATCCCAAATTGGTAGCCGCCAAGCCAAAGCTAAGATTTGCTTGGTTCTCTCCTATTTCCAAAGGTTGGCGATAGGTAAAGGACACGTCTGCAGCAAAAGCATGTGCGGGGGTTAAGGTTTCTCCACCTGCGGCAATACCTGTTCCCAAACTAGAGAAGATGTATTTTAGTGTTAGAGCAGTGGAAAAGCGTTCACTCATTTTACGAGCATAGGCAAAAGCCAATTCAAATTCATTAGGATTGACCGTTTGCAAGGCATTACCCTGTTCATCGGTATATTGAATTTGCCCTAAAGAGAAAAATCGCAAAGATCCTCCCAAGGTCTGCTGCCCATCAATATGCTTGTAGGCCGAGATATAGGAAAGAAACACATCATTGAGCCCCAAGGCACGCAACCAAGGTGTATAGTTGACTCCAAAACTAAAATCTTTATTGGCAAAGGCAAGGTTAGAGGCATTGGAATGCATAGAGTTGGGGTCTGCTTCCATCGCAAGCCCTACATCTCCCATTCCTCCAAATCGAGCATCTGGAACAATTCTCAAAAAAGGAACGGCTGTAATGATGGTGTTGGCACAAGGGCTGCCGTCAGGCTGTACAAGTTGACCATCTCTTAGAATACACTGAGCTTTTGCTTTTTGCGGGTACACGCTAATACATAATGTTGCAATAAGGCAACACCATTGAATTAATCTGATTTGCATAGTAGTATATTTAGTAATCTTGTTTAACTACTTCAATTCTTTATACAAAAAAAAGAATATTGAAAATAAAAATAAAAATAGTGTACAGGTTATTACATGCAAAAGGCTTTAGTGATACAAAAGAAGGTTGATTTAGTTTGAGGCAAAGTTACAAAATAATCTTAGTTGTTGCTAATGATTTTGAACATTGCTAATATTGAAGGTACAAAACCCTAGGTTTAAAAGCATTTAGCTTTCAGCAAAAATCGAGCCTAAGCTATTGCTTTGTGGGGGAAAATAAGAACTTGTTGCTAATACTTGTTTGGTTGAATAATTTTAGCGCAAAATAACGAGTTTCTGATACTGGCTTTCTTGTTGAATATTAGGAGTTTCGCTATCGCTAGCGGCCAAGCCTGCTGCACGCACCGTCAGTTTGTATACATAAACTCCTCGACCAATGCGATCTCCAAAATCATCTAGGCCATCCCATTGAATACCTCGTACCCGATAGCCATCATTTTCACTAGCGGGAATGGTCTGATGAATACTTTTTACCAAATTCCCCGAAACGGTATAAATCTGCACCAAAACATCTAAATCTTGGAACGGGAGATTGTGCTCAAACATAAATTCGGTATTGGTGGTAAAAGGGTTGGGGTAGTTGAGTACATGCTCTAGTGCCATATTGGCGGAGGAAGCTACAATAAATTCGGTTTCTCCTTCTCCCATATTGTTGTACACATCCCAAGCTTTGACTTTGATCTGGTGTAGCCCTTCGGGTAATTGACTGAGCGGATAGTTGATGGTTCCTTTTCTAAAATTATCTACATCTGCCTCATAAAAGTCATTGAGAATATAGTTGTACTCCTGTTCTTCTACCGTAAAGGTTAAAATACCCGTTAAATCATGACCGATTCCATTGCCTACGGTGTTGATTCCATGTTCATCTTCTAATTTGACAAAGAGTAGGGGGTTGGCATCGGTCACACCTCCTGAAGCAAAATCGTCATCATTCATAAAGACCTGAACATCTGGGCCCTCATTATCTTCTGCTGCATTAGGATCTGTACCACCAATAACAATATCCTGATAAGATCCATGGGCATCAAGGGCTACTCCATTATCTGCATAATAAGAGATCTTCCCATAGCCAATTTGATAGTTGATATCAAGAGGAACCACAAATGAAAAGCTAAATTCCCCGTTGGTGACGGTTGCAGATCCGTTGAAAATAATCTTCTTTTGGAGGACAAAGTCTCTTGGGCTGCTGCCCGAATCATTGGCTCGAGTGGTGATGGTATCGACTTTATCGAATACGGTGGGGTTGACCGTTCCGTTGAAATTCGTCAGGCGATTCCCATTTTCATCTCTAACCTCTCCTTTGATGGTTACGAATTGCAGGGCTTGAATGGTATCCGCAGTACTAGAGCCCACCGCTTGCCCATTAATTTCGGTAGTCACTACATTATATCGAGGGTAGGCTAAGGTCATAGAAGGGTCTCCTAAAAGGACATATTTCCGAGAATTGGAAGCACTAAGCGTACCCCTGGTATTTTTGGCACGTTGCAACACTTCGCCTACGGTTGGCATTCTATTTTCAATAGGCAGAAATAGCTGATTAAAGGTATTTTGGGTAAGGTGTTGATTAGCATCGGCTAATACTACTCTTACGGTGGTTAGTAGAGCCGAAGCTCCTCCGTTAGGGTTGAGCATCAGCAATTCTCCCGCAGAATAATAAGCAGGATCATCAAAGGGGGCAAAGGAGCAGGTTGCGGTAATAAAGAGCGGCAGTTTTTCGCTATTCTGCAGTGCAGAAATCTCCGTGCTTGTAAAAATACGCTCTTGCGCCCAGCCATCTCCACCTC
>CAZOLU010000499.1:0-2896 GCA_964580485.1 uncultured Saprospiraceae bacterium
AGCTGCGTAAGTGATGTTTGGAAGGGTTTTTCCGAAGGAATGCCTATGGCAAAACCCTCCCAAATGATTATTTTCGCAGCCTAGGGTTTCAAACCCTAAGAAAATAGGGAAAATAAATACACGCTAAACACATACACATCTGAACACAGAAAATATAGGAGCCTATCGGTTTTGCAGGGTTCTAGTGATAAAAGCGTTCATCTCCTCTGCATATAAAATCGGAATCTTTGTGCTGCTACTACGCATCTTATGGATGATTTGGTCTATCTGAGCAATATCTATACCTTTAAGCTGATCCGAAGTTAATTGTAGTTGCAATTGCTGCCACTGTTGTTTGAGCTGTTCTAACTCCTCCTCAATACTATTGCTGTTGAGGGCAGACTCTGCGAGTTCTTCTAGATGTTGTTCAAAAGCACTGCTAGCATCTTGATAACGGCGAAGACTAATTTCGTAATTGTTGTTATTTTTAGCCAAAATTAGATAAATATACAATTGTTCAAGGTTGGTAGTGAGTTTTCCCGAGCTATTGATAAGCTGTACATAGTTGCTTTCATCGTCCTGATACTTACTGCGCACTTTTTGAAGTACCGGCAAGGCATTAGCAAAGTTTACCATTTCCGTAGCTGTATTATCACAATTAGACATTAAGATATAGCATTGCTCAATCAGGTTGAAAATTTTTAGCGGATCAAATTCCTTAGAAACCTGATTTTTGAAATTGCCAAAAAATAAGCTCAGCTCATGGGCGGAACGCTGCAATTCCTCTGAAGGAGCCATCAATTTAAAGAGATGAAGGATTTGCTCATATTCTTCAAGGTTTTGTACAAGTTCTTTTTCAGCAGGGATCAGGTCTTTTTCCAAACTAATCAAACTATACAATCGAGCAATTTCCATACTCTTACTCCTTACGGTGTTGGAGAGTGTGAGGGCATAACTTATCGTCATCATAGTTGTAAACTCATTGTATTCTTTTGCGATTTCAATGATTCGTACAGAGATGCTTCGAATACTAAAAATAACGTTGTCTAATTCTTGTTTATCGCTTGAAAGCCATTGGTTTAGCTGCTTGGCTGCCCCTTCCAGTTCGGCCTGAAGCATCCGGAGTTGCTTATCGATTTCTGCTGTATTGAAAGGCGCATCTAACATCCGTGCGAAGTTTTGGAAAAACTGCTCCTCTATTCCATCCATGCGTTTTTCAAGCCCTCTGATGCGCAATTGGTATTTGCTTGCAAAAGCACAGTTCATCATTTCCTGGGCTAAAATTCCTTGCATAAAAGCAAGATTGGTAATTTGGTTGACCTCCTCAAATTTTTTCAACATAGGCTTGGGAAAAACCGTTTGGAGGTATTTATAGGTGTCCTGAGTAAAGTTGTTGAGTGCTGCACAGAGCTTGTCATTAAGTTGAAAAACTTCTTTAGCATTATTAACAGAGATGGGTTCTTGGAGCTTTTTTTGGTAACTATCCCACAATTCCACTACTTTATCAAAGTCTTGTTTATAGTTGTTCTCTGCTAAAAAAGATTGTTGTAGGCGAATGATCTTTGCAAAGTTTTTAGAAACTAAGTGCTCCATGGCATCCTGCTCTCCATTGTGCTGTGCCATTTTGGACAGGTAGATGTTGCTAGCAATACGCGACAAGATGATTTGTTTGTAGCTACTTGCAATAAGATCTCTAGCGGTTAGGATACTATCTTGCTCCTGATATTGTAGAATAGAGGGGATCTGGGCCTGTATAGGGATACTAATCAAAATAGTAAGTACAAATATTACTGTTTTCATCTCCTTGTGCTTTGTATTCGTGATTTGAAACTATTTGTCAAATTTTGGCACAAAGATACATCCTTTTGAATACTTGAGCAGAGGAGAAGGAGGATATTAACAAAATAAAGTCTATCCCTCAATCCCTTAGTTTATTTTTTGTAAAGTTCTAACATGAAAGGTATTATTGTTTAGTTGAGGACTCTGTTGGTGTAATGAGAACACTAGTGTAGTGTTGTATATGACAAAACAGAAGGACTTTAAATGCTAGGACGAAATTTAGTGTTTTATACAAATGCAATTCTTGGGTGTGGGGGGATATTGCTGCTCATATAGTGTTATATATCGTTTTTTTCATTCATGGCAAACTCATGAATAGATTCAAATATACTTTGTACTTTTTCATTTTTTATGAAGTTTGTATCAGCAAGCGACAGGATAGAGTTTTCTAACCATATACTGGGTTTTATTAGCGACTTACTTTGTAATAGGAGTTGCTTTAAGGGAATCGCTTCATCAACAATATTTTTACTTGGACAGATAGATTTTACAAGAGTACTAATGCTGCCTTTAATAAGTTTTTCATCAACTTGATTTAGGACTTGCAAATAGATAAGAGCTAAGAGAAAGAAATCATTGATGTATACTTCTGCTATGCTCACTATTTCGTCATCTTCTACGGTTTCTTTTTGATAACAATCGATTATTTTCCACGTAATGAATTGTAGTGTAGGAGTATGTAGCTTGGTATTGATATGTAGGATACTGTTTAATAAAATTCCAGAGCTGATTTCATCTCCTTCATAATCATAAGTTGTATTTTCATTTAGTGTAAGCAACATAAGACAAGAAAAAGCTCTGAAAATATGCTCTTCCTTAGTACGAGGGGAAGTCCATCTGTAAAGCAGAAATACTTCATGGAGCGCAGGGCTCATTTCAGAAGGTATATTTTGTGCTTCTATGATACTTCTGAGTTCTTGATAGATTGTTGAATTGTTTTCAATTACACTTTTTAAGAGTGGATCATCAATCCAACCACAAAGTAATTTAAGCAATGATTGTTTTGAAGGGTTTAATAAAGATTATGCAAGTATTTTTCTAGGCGATAAATTGCCTTTTTTAGAGCTAAGTACGTTAA
>CAZOLU010000500.1:0-2883 GCA_964580485.1 uncultured Saprospiraceae bacterium
AAACCACTGTATTCTCCCATAACTAAATCCATCAGCACCACATCTGGACGCAGTTGCTGTGTACTCACAAAAGCATCATAGCCATTATTCACCACCCCCACCACCTCGAAAGCAGGATCTTCAGCTAAAATATCTTTAATCAATACCCGCATGAGCATAGAATCCTCTGCCAGCAACACCCTTATTTTTGTTTGTTCCAAAACCTCATGCCATTTAATCATTCATCAAATATCCAAAACACTTATTATCAACAACTTAGCCCTATTAAAGCAGACCTAAACACCTAACCGTCCGCAGTACATATCTGAAAAATCCATACACCAAGGGCATTCTAACATCATAAAATAACCACAGGTAGGTCTCCAGAATGATTAATCTGGCAATGCAGTTTTAACCGTATCCAAAAGTTGTTCGGTGGTAAAGGGTTTAATGATATAAGCTTCTGCGCCTAAGTCCATTTCTTCCTGAATTACAGAATCCTGCCCTACCGCAGAGATCACTATAAACTTGGCAGCAATTTTTTCCTCATGCTTCAACACCCTCAAAATGTCTATACCAATCATATCAGGAAGGATATTATCTAAAGTGATCAGATCTGGCTCTAGCTCTAAAGCCAAATCAATTGCAGTTTCTCCATTGGCAGCTTCGCCTACGATTTCGTAGCCAGCATCTTTCAAGGCAGAGCGAAGCATAGTTCGCATATAAAGCGAATCATCTACAATTAAAATACGTTTACTCATCTTTGTGCATTAAATTTAATGTGATATTCTGTACTTTTAGCTGCTGAAGTTGATATCTTCGGCTTCAATCAGTTTAAGCATATCTACCAATATAATCATTCGGTCTTCTGCCTTTACAACTCCCATCAAGCTATTGAGGTCGAGGTTGGTATACTGAATAAAATCGGTAGCGGGGTCTATTTGGTCTGTGGTAATTGTGAGGGTATTGGGAACTTCTTTTACCAGCACCCCCAATTTAAAGGCTTGGCTTTCTACCACTAGGGTGTAATTGGCCGTTTGCGCATCGAGGACAGCCTCCTGCAAAGCAAACTTTTGCCCTAAATCCATAATCGCAATAATATTTCCCCGAATATTTGCAACGCCTCTGATATAATCAGGAGTTTGGGGTACTTTAGCAATACGGGGGGTCAGCACTACTTCTTTGATCTGCTCAATAGGCATGGCATACTCTTCATCACCCAGTTTAAATACAATGAGTTGCATCCGCTCCAGATGCTTTTGCTGTTTTTCCTGACTCGCCTCTCTTTTCACATCTGCCAGGGTATATTCCTTTTTTGACATCTTATTGGTTTGATTGTCGATAAAGACTTTGCGCCTTATAAAAATTCCAGTTTACCTAAAGCTCCTTTTAGATACGCATCATTTAGGCTTTAGCGTAATATCTGAACAGCGCAGTAGAGTTTTTATAGACGAATTGTTATAAAAAGAGATGGCTTGCTTAACGCAATTTGAATTTTGAAATATTTTCCTGAAGCTGTAAAGCCACATCCGCTAGATCATTGCTCGTTGCCGTAACTTCATTCGTTCCTTGACTCAGCATTTTAGTAGAGCTGGCAATTTGCTCGGTTCCCGAAGCAGTTTCTTCAGAAACTACTACAATTTTCTCGATGTTCTGCACGGTAGCATCAATGGCCTCTTTCTGCTCATTAGTAGCGCTAAGAATGCCTTCCGAAAGGTTGAAGGTCTCATTATTAGAGCCTTCTATTTTTTGGAAAACATCTTCGGCTTCTTTGGAAGCTTGGGAGCCCATTTTTACATTTTTCTCCATCGATTCAATGGCTTTGGCGGCACCAGAAACATCTTTTTGAACCTCACGGATAATTTTCTCGATATTGATGGCCGATTTGCAAGAGCCTTCGGCTAGCTTGCGGATTTCTTCTGCCACTACGGCAAAGCCTCGACCTGCATCACCTGCACGAGCCGCCTCGATAGCAGCATTTAGGGCAAGAAGATTGGTTTGTGCTGCAATATCAGTAATCACACTTAGAGTACTAGCTATTTCTTCTGAGCGTTCGGCTAGTGTAGTAATTGACTGTGCTGTGCTGCTGGCAGAATCCTGGATCTCGCCCATACTTTCTACCATCATATTGAGTGTAGATAAGCCTTCGGAGGAGTAAATACGCCCCTCTTTGGCAGCTTGGTTGATGCGTCTAGCATTTTCCTGCATCTCATTTGCCGATTGCAGGAGTTGTTCCATTTGGGTAGAGATGTTATCTGTTTGTTGGGCTTGCTGTTGCGTACCTTCAGCCATCTGTTGTGTAGCTGCGGTAACTTCTTTGGTTGTATTCTGCATCTCTTCGCCTTTGGTAAGCATTTCCTCTGATGAGGCTGCCAAGAGATCTGCAATTTGAGCGGTATTTGTGAGAATATTATTTAAACTTTGATTAGCGGTATTTAAAGCATCCCCCAACATTTTAACATCCCCTTGCGCCTCAATTTCAAAACGCTCTGAAAGATTTCCCTCTGCCATTTCGTTGATAATACGGCTGATCTCAAGGATGGGGTTTGCAATCGATTCCAACAAGGCGTTTACAGAATCTACCAAGTCTTTCCAATCCCCTTCAGCACCTTCCATATTTACTCTGGCATCTAAACGCCCTTCCTGTCCTGCTTCGGCAACTACCTTATTAACCGCAATAACAATGGCCTTTTGGTGGGTAATATCTGATGCAATTTTAATCACTTTGGTGATGTTTCCACTTTCATCTTTTACTGGAGTATAAGCAGCCAAAATCCAAACGCCCTTACCATCCTTTGATATCCGCTGAAACTCGCCCTGCTGGAGCTGCCCACGTCTTAAATCTTCCCAAAACTGAGTATAGGCAGTTGAGTTGCGATAGCTATGATCTACAAAGATAGAATG
>CAZOLU010000501.1:0-2882 GCA_964580485.1 uncultured Saprospiraceae bacterium
TGCTTTTAAGGCCGCAAAATCTTAGTTGGCCCAAATTAGCTTTTGCGTATATTGCTGTACTTGTCCTTGTGCTTTAAACTGATAGCGAATCAAATAAAGACCGGATGACAAAGGCTTGCTAGGTTTTAGATTCAGTTGATAATAACCAGAGCTTTGCGTTCCTTGAAAGATTTCAGCAACTCGCTGTCCTAAAAGATCATACAACTCGATTTGGATATCCGCAGCAGTCTCCAATTCATAGGTTAATTGACAACTGACAGATGCGGGGTTGGGACTTGGAGCCTCCACCTTAAAACCAGGAAGCTTTTGCTGCGTCACATCTGTACCCATACAGTTGGCGGCTTGATTTGGACAATACAATCGTTTAGCCAGGCTACAATCCAAGACAAAAGGATTAGGTTTATTGTCTTGATAAGCTGCTATTTGATAGCTACGATCCCACTCTACTTGATCCACAGGATCAAGCATATGCCAATCGCAGAGCACCTCTTTTTGCAAATTAAAGTAAGCATTATCTACGGCATTGGCTTCATTCCGATACATGGTATAAAAATAAAACATCGCTCGAGCAACATTCCCTTTCCAGTTCTCTTTGGGTTCAAAGGCCACATTCAGCAGCAGTTCGCTATAATCATCAATATTAAAAACAGGAATTCCCTGTGCATTAAAAGTTAAGTAAAACCAGTTGGTTACTAGACTGTCGTTCAACTCATCAAAAGGCAGGTTCCCACGCATATTGTTGGTTTCATTTCGGGCAGGAAAAAGGTGGTGCATATCTGCCCTTGCATTTCCATTGGCAGCCCCTTTGGATTGGGGGTAGGTATGCTCAATATTCATCCCATTGGGGTCGTTATTCATCGCCATAAAGTCGCTTGGGTCTTGGCTTGGGTCCAACCATTTTCGCAAACCAGTATAAACACAGGTCACGGTATCATTCACATTATCAATAACTGCAAAAATTGTATCCTTAGCATCTCCCCAAACCAAGACCGAATCTGGTTTGTAATTGGCGACTAAGGAGTCAAATAATTGCTGATCGCTAAGGCTTGGGAATACAGCCTGATGTTGTTGCCCAAAGCTAATTTGAGTCAGAAGAGTTAATAAAATAACTTGATAAACTTTGTACATAAAAGATTGAATTGAAGTTATAAATTTTGAGTTAAAGGTCAGCACTTTTTCGACCATCCACCAACTTGCTTCGATTATCTTTAGGTTAAAAGCTCAGGCGACTCCCTACCCAAATATCAAAAAGGCTATAATCTTCGACTAGGATTCCTCCCGTGTAATATAATTTCAAGGTAATGAGATACTCAATGCCTTGCCAGCTCATATAGGTACTTTCGTTAGGTAATTTCAAGTAACCATTGGGCATTTTTAGCGTTTCATTCTGAAAGATGGGTTCTGTGTTGGGAATAACCATCCGTAGGAAGTTGGTACCCTCATGCGTACGATAGATATTAAGCGGATTAGCGCCCTCCTCTCCTATTTCAGCATAAAGTGCTTTGGGGATGATGAGTTCAAACTTGAAAAACCGCTCGATGCGAGTTCCGATATTGCTGATATGTGTACTCAATTTATAAAGCCCTCCTGTTTCTAATCGCTTCACTAACTTGATTCGAGGTTCTTCCAACTGCAACACAGGGGTTTGAATAGTGAGATAGGCATTACGCACCTCATATTCTGCCATCGTCATAGTTGTAAAATTATAACGGCGGTAATATTTCCCATGAGTCATGTGTGGAGCCAGAGGACTTTCTGGAATTTTAAGCAGATAAATCGTTTTGTGAATATCTCCCCCAAAGCGAATCGGGTAGATCTTCACATTGGGGATACGCCGACTGATATTCCCAGCGATTACCTGATCCAAGCGTTCTTTACTATACTCATGCCCATCTATAAAACTCAGGGCATAGGCACGATGCTCCTGCTCCTCCAAACCGTAGATAATGATTCCTCCACCAGCATTCGCCATAGCAGATACATCTTTTGCAATTTCTTTGGTATCCTGAATGGCTTCAGCTTGCTTAAATTCTAGATTAAGCCCTTCTTCTGCTCTAGATTCGATTAGGAGTAGGATATCGGATTCATTATAATCTTCTTTTTCAAAAAAATGTGTTGTCATGTTTGAAGCGGTGTTAAAACTGAACTCAAGAAAAGAAATAAAGGAGCAAGAGTAATTTAATAGAATTTCAGAAGCATAACAAGCTTTTAGCGGAAGGCCTTTCTTGGATTGAAAGGGATTTCCCACTTGAAATATACGGCCAATACCCTGATGGTAATCACGACTACAATAGCAGGTAGCATTTCCACATAGTTGGGTAAGGGGAAAAAGCTGGTTACCAAATAAACCACTGCTCCTGCAAAGCAAGCTGTTGCATAGACCTCCTTTCTAAAAATTAAAGGTACTACATTCGTCAATACATCTCTTACAATTCCGCCAAAGCAGGCCGACACGGTGCCCATCATCACTGCAATCAGAGGATGCAAGCCTAAGGTCAAGGTTTTTTCCAATCCCAAAATGGTAAAAAGAGCAATACCAATAGTATCAAAAATGAAAAAACTTCTCCGCCATTTCACAATCCTGCTGTAAAAGAGGTAGCAGATAGGAATGGTTGAAAAAATGACATACACATAATTGACATCCTGCATCCAGCCCACAGGAGTTGCTCCAATTAAAAGATCCCGAGTAGTCCCCCCTCCTATTGCAGTTACAAAAGCAATAAGTACTGCCCCTACAATATCAAAACGCTTTTCCACTGCGATAATCAAACCACTCAGGGCAAAAACAAAGGTTCCAATTAAATCTAAGGTGTAAATAAAAGTCATCGTTCATTTTTTATTAAACAAAAGAGCTTCAATGATTATAAAACCATTGAAGCTCT
>CAZOLU010000502.1:0-2862 GCA_964580485.1 uncultured Saprospiraceae bacterium
GACTCTTGTCTTCACTGGCTAAGATCTATTGGATTTTTATAAGAAAACCCTATAGTTGCAAATAAAGCTTAATCCTTTTTTGAATAAATGTTGCTTCTTCCTTACTCCAACGCATAAATTGATTGCGAATATTCATGTTGTGCCGAAATCCTTGCTGATCTATGGCCTCTAGAAAATAGACCTGATAAGGCCCGTTTTTCCCCGAGCGTTGTTCTACTCGGATGTCAATATCTATAATGTCTTCAGTGTTCAAATTCAACCCTCTTCCTGCTGGGAGGGGGCGATGGGATAGGCGAAAGCTGTTCTGATGAATAAAAATATGTGTAGAGTTAAAAACTACCGCAATAGACATATAGGCAATCCAAATTCCGACCCCTATAAACGGAATCGTAAACAATAGAGGGATGAGTAAATCCAAAGATGCTCCAGAGAGAATGGGTGGAACCAAAAAGCTCGCTATGCCCAAAATGGCCGTATTCCAAATTATGGCAAAAACCAAAAAGAAAAAAATGATAGGATTGCGCCATTTTTTCAAAATAAATAAGCCATCACTAGACTGTTCTACCACTAAACTTGAGGGAGGTGCTAAGAGGGGATTGGCAGTTTTTAGCGAGTTTGGTTGTTCTATTGAAGAGAAGCTTGATGCTTCAATTTCTTCTGTTTTGGGATGGATGCCTTCTTCGGAGTTTGGCTCTGTATCCGCTAGCTCTTTATTTTTCCAGTAGCTCTTATTTGAAGATTCAATTTCCTCATTCAGCATTTGCCCTTGTTGTTTACCAACTTCTATCGCTACGGCTTTGTTCTCTATCCTCATATAGTCTTCCAAAACGCGCTCAAGATGTTGCGCTTCATCAAGCTCAAAAGTAGGCAGAGAGATCGGGAGAACCCACAATTTGCCTAGAAGTAGTTGAGCTTCTCCATTTTGATGAATAAAAGAGAGTTGATAAGAGGTTCCATGCTTGTTATTATTAGATTGGCTTTGCTCGTGTACGTAAATTTGCTCAATCAACTCAATAGGGATACGTTGCTTAGGCATAAGTGGAAGGGGACCCGACTGAACCTGAAGAAAATGTGCATCTACCTTAATTTTACTTTTGTTGTAGAGCATACACAAGCCTGCATAGAAAAAAACTACTCCAATAAGGATAAAGAGCAAAGGGATTAACCCAAAAACAATAGGAATAATGACAAGCACGGTTGGGGCATCGGCAAAGTCGAACATAGATCCGAAAAAGCCAAAGCCAATAAAGGAGGATACCCCAGTCCAGATGATGCTAAAGCCCAACAGCACCCCACCCGTAACCCGACTCCATTTTTTCTCAATGAGTAGTTCTTGATTGGCCTCGGTTATACTTAAGTTGGGAAAAGTAATGGATGCTTTCATTGGCTATCTTCAAAGCTTTAAGCTAAATGTTGATTTTCAGTTAGTTAAGGGTAAGGCCTTAGGGGATGGGGTAAAGGAATTATGTTTCGTCATTCAATTGTAAATAATCCTTGATTTTTAGGTGTAAAAATTTGGCCTCCTCTTCTGTCCAATTGATGAAATACCTCCCACCTATTTTATAGGTTTTTCCCCGCAAATCGATAAGTTCTAAAGTGTATACCCAGTAAATGCCATTATCTCTCGAACGTTTTTCCTCCCTAAGTCTGATGGTCGAAATCTCTTCCCGAGGCAGCGAAATCGCTCGACCATTAGGTATAGGGCGTGTAGACATTCTGAACTCCTCCTGAGTTATAAAAATATGCGTAGAGTTAAACAGCATGGACAAGCATTTGTAAATCAGCCAAATACCCACAGCAAGAAAGGGAATTAAGAATAGCAAAAAGGGTAATCCAAAAGCCTCTGCTTCGCTCATTCTTGCTCCAATCAAACTACTGCCAATCCCCCAAACACCAACATTCCAAAACAGCGCAAAAATGATAAAAAAGATCACCATAGAGCTTCTCCATTTTTTGAGAATAAAAAGCCCATCGCTTGAATCTTCTACTACAAGACTTTCAGGGTAGGCCAATAATAGCGATGACCTAGCTTCCTTATTTGTTGCTTCCTTAGGGTTCGATACTTCTTCTTTGGGGATAGATGGTCGTTCTTCCTGCCAAAATCCCTTATTAGAGACTTCTATCTCCTCCTCTGATATTTTAGCTTGATCTTGAAAACCTACTTCCATAGGTACTGCCTGATTTTCGATACCTAAAAAGTCTTCCAGTATTTTTTCAAGCTTTTGGGCTTCTTCTAATGAAAAACTAGGCATTGAAATAGGAATAAAAGCTAATTTCCCAAATAAAAACTTTGAAGTATTGTGTTGGTCCAAGTAGGAAAGCTGATAGTTAGAGGGATTATTATCTTTTGAGGAACTGCTTTGTTGCTGAACATAAATTTGCTGAATCGAGGAACTGGCAAGTCGCTTTTGACCGACGAGGGGAATAGGTCCAGATTGACTGAAAATCATGTCGGAATCTACCCGAATCTTTGTTTGATTCAAAAGCATAGCCAGGCCAGTATAAAATATACCCAAGCCTAAAAGCAAAAATAAAAGTGGCATTAAACTAAAAACAATGAGTATAACCTTTAAAAACACAGGAGCATTGCCATCGTTTTGGAATATATCCAGAAAGCCACTACTTATAAAAGAAGTAATCCCAGTCCAGAAAATGCCAAAGACTAGAAATGCCATTCCTTGTGCCTTATCCCATTTTTTCTGAATAATCAATTGCTGATTATCTCGAATAATACTTAATTTGTTGGAAATATATATTTCTTCCATATTGAATGTGCTGATGTTACTGTGTAGAAAATGGAGTATGATAAAAATCTATGGGAGTAAAAGCGAATATTAAAGGTTATGCACATACTTTTTTAGG
>CAZOLU010000503.1:0-2856 GCA_964580485.1 uncultured Saprospiraceae bacterium
CATTGCATCATGCCAGCTCGCCTTCAGGGCTACTCCATAAAAGCTACATTAAAAAACTTCCCGGACGCTGTATTTATTTAAGTCCAGACTTAATTAATAGATAATCAAGAGCCGAAAAATTCACCGAAGTATTAGAGATAATGTCTGCCACTAAGATAGTTTATTTTAATGGAACTTGAAAAGAGAAAAAACTGATAAATATCAATCTAATTAGTGTTAAAAACTAGCCAACATCATCTAAAACTACTGACTGACCGCCATCATCCCCACTTCATCAATAGCTTTGTAAATCATATCAATAGCTGGGGGATAATCTACCAGGTGCCGAGCCGCGCCCACCCCCTCAAAAATAGCGACCGTTACAACTTTTCTACGGCTCCCCTTGGTGATGGCAATGCGCAAAGCAATAGGTCGAGGCAACTCTCGCATACGTGTCATACAATTGTTCGTTTCACAAGTGTAGACCTGCTCCATCTCAAAAAAGTTCTGCTTTTCAATAAAGGCAACCAATTCCTCTAGATGCGCCCTAGAAATCTCCGTTCGCCAAACCCGCAAGCCTTGCTGCTCATTTTGCAATTCACGAACTACCTTACCATCGGTTCTAACCACAATGAGGTTCCGGTAAACATAATCAGGTTTTCCGAAAAAGCCCCCACCCCCCATTTCTACTTGCAAAAACTCGGGTTCTTCCTCTTCTGGCAGTACAATCCCCTGAACTGGCTTGCTCTTTTTACGGAATCGCTTGCCTTTTTCATCCTTCAAATGGCGATAAGGATGTGGATCTTCCCCCCGAATACGCCGAGTGACCTGTGCCTCCCCCAACTCACCTGCTTGATATTGAAAAAAAGGGGTTTCCTCCTCTCCTATCCGAATAAAATGATAGCGATAAGCAGTGGTATCACCAATTTTAAACTCCAATTCCATTCGATGCTTATTCAACACTGCCAACCGCCAGATTTTTCGTTTACTGAAACTATAAATTAAAGACTCTTTTTTCAAGCCCCAACTCCCTACGGATAGCTCTCCATTAAAAAAAGTATAAGCACTGTCATTATATTCAAACCAAATAAAATGATCATAGCCATCCTCTGCCCTAAAAATCACATCATCCGATTGTACATGAGAACTGTAAGTGAATTGCCATCGACTGTTGCGCAGCATGGCCTCCTGCAAATCGCTGAGTTGCTGTCCGTAAGACAGATCCATCAGAAAACAGCAAATAAATCCCAAAAAATATCTCATCAATGGTATCTTTATATTTTTTAGAGCCAGATATTGGGGAAGCCTTGGCAATTTTATAACTTTAATTCGCCTTAGGGTTCAAAACCCTTGAGACATCATATCATTCCACAAATTTACAAAAAATACGCATTTATGCTCAGAGCAACAAGTCTAGCCCTTCTTATTCTTTTGTTAATGTCTGTCTCCTGCAAGCAGCAATCTTCAAATGATGGAGGATTGGAACTCACAGACGAACAACTGAAAGCACTGATGAAAAAGCAACCTACGATGCCAGGACAAAGCAGTGGGGAAGAAATTATGATTCAAATGGAGATGGCCTATCAACAAGACAGTAGCGACCTAAACAATGTCTACAATCTCGCCTTTACCTATTGTGGTAAATGTCTGGGGAGCCAAGACCCAGGCAACTGCAATAAGGCTATTCAGTATTTGAGTAGAACAATTCAGCTACAACCCGATTACCGCAAAGGTAAGGCCTATTTTAACCGACAACTCTGCTATCAAGTTTTGGGAAAACACGAACAAGCCTTGGCCGACCTCAACAGCTTTATCCCGATTCATGCCAAAGCAGATACCATTGAAGTCAATTATTTTTTAGCCAAAGCCAATGTCTTGCATCAATTAGAACGCCAAGAGGAGGCCTGCGCCACACTGAAAAAAGCCTATACCTTAGATACTCTGGGGCTTTCAGCGATAACTTGGAAGGGGGACTGTGAATGATGCGTGGTAGATGAATGATGGGTTATGAATTATAATTCATAATCCATCATTCATGACGCATCATTCACGTTACAAAGCCTAGTGTTTCATTGATCTGGGGGCTGCCTGCAGGCAGTCGCTATGTTTCGGGGTTCCTGCCAAGGGCATCCCTTTGGGGTTATTCAGTCAGCTGCGCCCTTTGCTTGCATCAGCTCCTTGCAGTCGCTCCCCTACACAGCGCTATCCCATCAGGTAAATGATTAAAAGTAAAAGTCCTAATCTATCTTATTATGCAAAAGACCCACTGGCTCGAACTTGCCAACTCCAAAAATGCGGAAAAGCGGCTTGCCGCGCTCGACTACGCCTGCGAGCAAGCAGCAGACTACCAAAAAGAATTGTTATTTTGGTATCTGCGCTCGGACATGCCCATTGCAGCCGAGCTGCGCTGCTATGAGGCCCTTGGGGCCGATTATCGCAGGCTGGTAGATCTGAATATCAGCGAGCTACCTTATCGCTTTAGCGCGAAGGTACAAACTCCAGAAGAGCAGGAATCTTGGGTTCGCCTAGCTTCTTCCGACAATGCAGAAAACCGCATGCTCGCCCTCGAAATCGCCAAAGGCAATCCCGATAATTACCAAAATTTTCTGCGCCTTTGGTTCATCTTCAACGACCTCATCCTGCCTCGCAACAACAAAGCCCGTTGGGTCATTTACCGCTTATTGGATCAAGCGCAACTCAATCGGCTCGAGCAGCGCTACAAAACGAAAAGCCCTTCGGTTTTTGATCCGCAGGGTGGCTTTGCAGCATTTTGTGAAGAGGAGAATCCTTGCTGGCGCTCAGTGCTGGAAATGCTCGAACACTACCAAAACTTCTCTAAGATTGTTTATGTCAAGATCTATCGCAATATGACTTCGA
>CAZOLU010000504.1:0-2828 GCA_964580485.1 uncultured Saprospiraceae bacterium
AGATAAGGCTCTTTTGAGTGAAGATAGCAGCGCTACCTGAACGAAAAAAGCCGCCCCTTTGGAGCGACTCTATATTCAGCTTAAACAACTTTGTCAGCACAACTAGAACTAGCAAATGCATGAGGTTTGGCTTTAAATTCGTAGCCCATCCCTTTGATATAGCCCATCGCCTCTTTCAAAGCAACATTGGACTTGAAAGTAGCATCTGTATTGATATCAGCATGTACCTCCAAAGGAATATTGTATTTTGCTAGAATATCCGCCAATTCATAAGCTACGGTTAC
This sequence comes from uncultured Saprospiraceae bacterium, assembly GCA_964580485.1. Taxonomy (GTDB): domain Bacteria; phylum Bacteroidota; class Bacteroidia; order Chitinophagales; family Saprospiraceae; genus Saprospira. Next base: position 285 of record CAZOLU010000504.1, read on the forward strand.
AGATTTACTTACCTCCAGAATCATACGCTCACGGATTTCCATTTTGCGTACTTGGATTTCACTGTTGATAAACATGAAACCTCCTTTTCCTTCACGCAAGAAAACAATAACCGATGCAAATGTAACATTTTTTCCACGAACCTGAGAGTCGGTACCGATACAGATACGAAGTTGATGCCCTTGCTCCAACTCGTGTTGAATCGTTTTTTCTACCGCTTCTTTAATTGGAAGCAAAATCCGGCTTCCGTCCAGTTTACGCCAATTCATGACTAATAGGTTTTGTTGGGGTTTTTCCAAAATTAGCACCCCACATTAATAGAATTAAATTTGCCTAAAGAATTGAGTATGGATGTCAATCATTATGATATTTCGTATATATTTTACTCTAAAATTATTCAGCTTAAAAAGCACTGTAGCAGTGATTTACAATAAGTTTAACTTAATTACCTTTACTAAAGTTCCCGAGTGCTAAAAAAGACCTGTATTTTACAAATACTTAACAATCAACTAGAAAGGATAAAAATCGACACAAACAAGCCTTTCCAATCTATAAAAAATTAGCAATCAACATTTTAGACCAAAAAATATAGCGTATACGTTTCAACTCCAAGTTTGTATAAAATCATTTTAAACAAAAAACATTCTCATAGGATTTCATGTTTAGAAAAGGAGTTTCGGTATTGCCGTTACAACTTCGACTAAAATTTCAAGGAATTATCTCTCATTAAAATATAGCGAAAATAAAGAGCATGCATCATAATATCCAAACCCTCGGACAACTCAAAGCCAGTGGCTACCAACCCAAATCCATCAAAACAGAATTAAGAGACAACCTCATTGCAGCTCTAAAAGAGAAAAAACCGGTCTTTGACGGTGTTTTGGGCTTTGAAGACACGGTGCTTCCTGATTTGGAACGTGCGATTCTGTCGAGGCACAATATTTTGTTATTGGGATTAAGAGGACAGGCTAAAACACGCATAGCGCGTTTGCTCACTCGTCTCTTAGATGAGTATGTTCCTGTTGTAGAAGGCTCCGAACTGAATGACGATCCTTTACAACCCCTCTCTCGTTTTGCCAAAGACCTCATTGCGGAAAAAGGAGATGACACCCCGATTAGCTGGCTGCATCGAGATGAGCGTTATATTGAAAAATTAGCCACCCCAGATGTATCCGTGGCCGATCTCATTGGAGATATAGACCCCATCAAAGCCGCAACCCTCAAACTGGCCTATTCTGATGAACGGGTGATCCACTTTGGTTTGGTACCAAGGGCGCATCGCTGTATTTTCGTGATCAATGAGTTGCCCGACTTGCAAGCACGTATTCAAGTTTCGTTGTTCAATATCCTACAAGAAGGAGATATCCAAATTCGTGGGTTTAAGCTTCGTCTGCCACTTGATATTCAATTTATGTTTACGGCAAACCCAGAAGATTATACCAATAGGGGAAGTATCATCACCCCACTCAAAGACCGTATCGAAAGTCAGATCCTTACCCACTATCCACGTACGATTGATATTGCCAAACAAATTACACAACAAGAGGCCAAGCTTAGTCCAGCGCAAAAGTTAGGGGTAGAGCGTTCTGACTTGGTACAAAACATTCTGGAGCGTTTAGCTTTTGTGGCTAGAGAAAGTGAGTTTGTGGATGAAAAAAGTGGTGTTTCGGCACGATTAACCATTGCTGGCTATGAAAATCTGGTGAGTGCCGCAGAGCGGCGTATGCTCATCAACGACGAAGATCATACACAAATTCGGATTACTGACTTTTGGGGAGTGATCCCAGCCATCACTGGTAAAATCGAACTCGTTTATGAAGGCGAACAAGAAGGCCCCTATGCCGTAGCATTACGTTTGCTGCAAGAGGCCATCAAGCGGGAATTTCTAGAAATTTTCCCCGACCCTTCTCGCCTAAGCAAAGAAAAAGGAGATGATCCTTACAGAATAATTGCAGCCTGGTTTGCTGGAGGTAATGAAGTAAATCTACTCAATGATGCCAGTAACGAAAGTTATGCCTTAGCTTTATCGGAGGTGGAAGGCCTAGAGCGTTTTGTTACACAGTTTGGTAGTATTCCTACTCAGGAACGCCTGCTATACATGGAGTTAGTCCTACATGCTCTAGCAGAATTTGACATGATTAGTAAAGATTTCCTAAATGCAGAGTTCAATTTCCGTGATCCACTTTCTGATGCTATTGGAGATCTATTTATGGATGATGAGGACTAAAACAAAAACTATTCTATTGGTATTAAAGTGTATGCATGACAATATTTTCTCTCTCAAGAAGTATTGATGGACATGACTAGACTACAGACTTAAAGACTCTAAGACATGACCTAATACATCTAGTCTTAGAGTCTTTTTCTATACAAATAGTATCTCCCCTCTGCTCCAACTAAGCTACTGGCTAAAATTAACCTAGATTTTCCTTATCTTCGCACTTAGCATTCTAAATTAAATCTAAACCTGTACATATTTTCGAAGCCTGTGCCAAAGGCCCCAAGGACTCCTTTGGAGCATCCCCAGGGAAAGGAAACGGCTTGCG